>JALYMX010000077.1 GCA_030773495.1 Actinomycetota bacterium
TGGCCCGCAAGCTGGCCCGGCGCTGCTATCACACCCTTCGGCAGATGGACCCAGAGGTGGTCTACGCCATGCCCAGCTGAGCCTCATCCGCACAGCCGGCACCGACGGCCGGGCCCGCCCATCTCGAACATCAGGGTCTCCGCGGTCAGCTCCTGCCACGCGCATGCACGCCAGCACCCGTGCTGGACGACCTTATAACACCGAGACGACCGCGGCTCCCACTGGGGGTCACCCGATCAGCATTGTTGTCGCCGACGAGATTGCGCTCGTCGCGCACCTAGGAAACGCTGGGCGCCCCTACCGCCGTCGTCGACCGGCTCACGCCGACCGTCTTGACACCGGTTCTTGCTCGCGAGCCAAGAATGGTCTTGACAGCCGCGCTAATACAGGAAACGCGTGATGCCGCCTCTCGCCAAGTGTCCGCTATCGGCGCGTAGGGAGCGTCCCAGAGCCCGGAATGGGTCGCACGGTTCGCTCGCCGTGACTGTCCGCGACCTCGCTGGGCGGTCCGCCTCGCCGTAGCCGGCCGGCTTCCGCGCCGTTGTCTTGCAAAGGGGAGTTGTGACAGATCAATTCTCAGGGGCGCTTGCAGCGAATCGACGACGATGTGAGGTACCGCACCTTCGCCGGCGTCGCCAGTATGCGGTCGTCCTGTGACATAACCACTTACGCCGCCCGCAGGAGCGGGCGACGGCCGGACTACACCCTTTGGGTGATCGTCGACTCCGGGTGACGGGCGCGGGTAGCCGCCTTCACGAACCGCCCCGTCGAAGCGCTCCGGTTCACGGAGAGGCTGTTGCCGGTGGAGCCACCGACCCGCTCGGTGGTGGTGCGACTGGGATACCGCCGAGCGGTTGCCTTCGAAACGAACCGACCACTGGACGCACTACGGGAGACTGAACGTCCTCGTGCCACCTGCTACCTCCTTGAGAACGACACGCTTGTCGTTTACCCACCGGTGCAGATTTCACCCACGATGGTTGACGGGGTTGACGGAGCGGGTAGAGTGGAGTTGACAGAGTTGACAGGAGCGCGATGCCCAAGAACACCCGTGGAACGGGAAAGACAGCGAAGACGTCGGGCAAAACCGTCTCCCGCGCAGCGTCGACAGGCCGGTTCGTCAAGAAGGCGTCTGCACCCGGCCAGCTCGAGTCCAGTGGTGGCGCCTCAACGGTGAAGAAGCCGACGGCCACTCATGAGGGCGCCATCCCAAAGTCTCATCAAATGTTGGCGCAGTCGCTCCTTCAGGAACTGAGCGTCCGGGATCCGGACGGTCGGCGCCTCAGCGAGACGGACCTCAACCAGGCCGCTGCTCTTGCGGCGGAGCGGATCCTGGGGCCGTCGCTCCTTTGGGTGAAGAAGCTCGGTGCGTTCTACGACACCGAGGGCGTCCGCTCACTCCTGGCGCGGGAGGGCGAACCCATCACTCGACAGGCGGTCAGCAAGCGCAAGGGACTGCTCGTTCTCACAACCGGCAACGGCAGGGTTGTGTACCCGGCCTTTCAGTTCGACGGGAGACGCCTCATCGACGGGCTGGACAAGGTTCTTGCTGCCCTGCCGGAGGACCTCATCTCAAGGTGGACCGTCGCTTCTTGGCTGGCGAGCCCCGAGGCGGCGCTTGACGGAGAGCGACCGATCGACGTGCTCGCCAACGACGGCGCTGCAGGTCGCGACCGGGTGGCCCAGGTCGCTGTGCAGTGGGCTGCCAAGCTCGCCGGCTGATGCCCCTGCAGTCGCCGCCGACAGACCTCGACGGCTTCCCCGAACGAGCGGCCGCCGCCACCCCTGGCGAGGTGTACCGCATGTACTGGCACAGGGACCGGGTCACCGGGGACGTGAACAGTCCATGGCGGTTCGCGAGCATCCCTCCCGGTGCGAACCGGTTCGACCTCCCTGCGCCGGAAGGCACCTGCTACTGGAGTGACCGAAGGTACGGGGCATTCGTAGAGGTTTTCCGAGGTGCCACCCTCATCGACATGGCTGACGTCAAGGCCCGGAGGCTCTGGCGCGGCACCCCGCCGGCGATGCGACTTGCCGACCTCCTTGCTGACGCCGCCTACCAGTACGGGGTCACCGCCGCCATCAGCACGCAGCCTGACTGCGCGAAGCCCCAGGAGTGGGCTGAGGCGCTGCGCAACGAGGGCTTCGAAGGCCTCATCGGCACCTGCTCCCACGACCCGAAGTCGAAGGCCTTGAACGTCGCCGTGTTCGGCAACGCTGGCGCGCCACCAGATCAGCCCGGCTGGACCGTCACCGCTGGGGCTGTGGAAACAGACGGCGACCTGCTCCGCGAGCTCGCATCCTTCAACATCCACATCGAGCCGGTCCCGTTCGACGTTGCGGTGTCACCGCCACCCGCGTAGGAAGCTCCGACCTCCACGTTCTTCTCGCGGGACGACCGAGATGTTCCGACTGCCGACAGTGTCGGCCGGCCGCACATATCACGCTTCGAACACCGCCCGAGCGGCACGAGCTCGGGGGACCGATCGGCGCATCGCAAGCGGCCGGTCGACGGTCTCGACACTATGGGAAGTCGGCGATGCGGCGCAGTTGACGAGGGCTCGGGGCAACCTCTTGACGTGGCTTGCGTCGGTGTACTCGGGCGGCGCATCCAACTGGCGTCATCCCTCAGCTCTCGCAAGCTGAGGAAGGCGTCGTGCGGCGAAACGATGCGTGTTGATGAAAGCGAGGGCGGTGTCGGCGGCCCGCGCCGACTGCTGTCGATTTCCGCGCGTGGCCGCGTCCCTTCATGAGCGGCTGGCGGCGTCAGTGCGCGGCGGCTCGAGCCCGCCTCGCCAGCTTGGCCACCACGGCGGTGACAACGAGGCCGACGGCAAGGCCGACCACCGCAGAGGCCGCCGTGTTTACGAGCCACTCCAGGACACCGCTGAGTGCCCCGGCGTCGTGCACCACCTCCTCGACGTTGTGCACGACGTCGTAGGGGCCGTGCCAGCCGAGCTCGTCGGCACCTACGAGGAGGATGTGGCCGCCGACCCACAGCATCGCGGCGATCCCAATCGTCGACAGCCATCGCATGAGGACCGGCATCGCTCGCACGAGCGCCCGACCTGTCTGCTGCGCCCGTTGCTGTGGCCGCCTGGTGAGCACGAGGCCGACGTCGTCCATCTTCACGATGGCGGCGACGACGCCGTAGACGACGACTGTGATCAGCAGCGCGACCACCGCGAGGATGACTCCCCGGGTCAGGAACGGCTCGTCGATCACCTCTTTGAGGGAGATCACCATGATCTCGGCTGAGAGGATGAAGTCGGTTCGGATCGCCCCAGCCACCGTCGCCTTCTCGGCGTCCGGTCCGAGCATCGTCACCGGCACGTCGTGATCGTGGTCGTCGCCGCCGAGGGCGTGGACGATCTTGTGCGCGCCCTCATAGCAGAGGAATGCGCCGCCGGCCATGAGGATGATCTCGACGAGCGTCGGTGCCACCTCGCTGAGGACGATGGCGACCGGGAGGATGAACAGCAGCTTGTTCCGGAGCGAGCCGGTGGCGATCTGCCGGATGATCGGCAGCTCTCGCTCGGCGGCGAGGCCGCGCACGTAGCCGGGTGTGACCGCGGTGTCGTCCACGACCACGCCTGCCGCCTTCACGCTCGCCCGCCCCGCAGCAGCGCCGATGTCGTCGATCGATGCAGCGGCGAGCTTCGACAGGGCGGCGACATCGTCGAGGAGCCCCACCAAGCCACCAGCCATGGGCACATCCTTGCCCACCACAGGCGCGGTATGCGACAACGACGAGCAGCGCCCGTTCCGTCGTGCGAGGCTCGATGGCCACCGCCCGCCGAAGGCGCTCGGTCGTCGCGCACAGCGGTGCGGAAGGCGCGAAGTCGCGAGCGTTCGAGTACGTAGGGCAGCGAGTAGGCGGCGTCGACGTGGCAGCCTCACGCCGCCGAGCCGGCACGGTGCAATGAACTCTCCATCGCTCCGGGTACTGCGCAGGGCCGCTGCCCGCACCGGTCACGGACGGCGCGCACTGCAGGGCCGGGAGTCTCCCGGCGGGGCCACCTAACGAGCGCTCCATATTCGCGGCTTTCGCACCGGGCGGAAGCGTGCAGATCGGCGCGTCGCGCGCCCCCCGCGCCACCACGCTTGCCCGACGCCGCTGGTCGTTGGTGTCTGCCGACAGAACCAGGTGAGGCCGGCCGTGCTTGCTAGGACCAGGCGCCGGCGATGCGCCGCTGGTAGCCCCGCCGGCCCAGGCGGCTGAGCATGAAGAGGACCGGGGGCGGGATCTCCTTGCGCAGCACGGCGGTGTCACTCGTCGCGACTCCGTCGCTCAGCCAGGCGAAGAACCGGCCACCGCCCTAGCGGGAGCTTCCGGGCTACCCGCCGGCGGTGTGGCATTTCCCCTGGTCAGCGGGCGTTTCTGCGTGCTCCCCGCGTATTACCTAAGCGGCGGGCAGGTCGCCGGGGGTGACGGCGACGACGAG
>JALYMX010000078.1 GCA_030773495.1 Actinomycetota bacterium
CGCCCCGGCGCCGGTGGCCCGGGCCCTGGCGAACGAGGCGGCCCGACTCATGCACTACTTCGACTTCGCCACGCCGGCGCGCGCCGAGTTCTTCGAGGCCCTGGCCCGCACGCTGCCCCGCAGCCTGCAGACGTTCCAGATGTACTCGACCGGGGCCGAGGCGGTGGAGGCCGTGATGCGCCTGGCCAAGTCCTACACCGGCGGCTACGAGTTCATCTCGTTCCACCAGGCCTGGCACGGCCGCACGCTCGGGGCGATGTCACTCATGGGGGGGTTCCCGCTGAAGCACGGGTACGGCCCGTTCGCCCCCGGCGTGTACCACAGCCCCAACGCCAACTGCTACCGCTGCCCGCTCGACCTGGCCCGTGACGACTGCGCGGTGGCCTGCGCCCGCCTCGTCGACCGGGTGTACGAGCAGTCGAGCGAGCAGCGGCTGGCCGCGGTGATCGTGGAGCCGGTCCAGGGCGTGGGGGGCGTGATCCCCTTCCCGCCGGAGTTCCTCGCCCACCTGCGCCAGCTGTGCGACCGCACCGGCGCCCTGCTGGTGTTCGACGAGATCCTCACCGGCGTGGGACGCACCGGGCCCATGTGGGCCTTCGAGGCGTCCGGCGTGGTCCCCGACGTCTTGCTGGCCGGCAAGGGCCTGGCCTGCGGGTACCCGATCTCGCTGATCGCCTCCCGCCGGGAGGTCCTCGACGCCGGCCCGTTCGGCCGCCCCGGCGCCGGGGCGTCCACCTTCGCCAGCGGCAACCTGGCCTGCGCCGCGGGGGCCGCCACCCTGACCATGCTCGAGGACGGCGCCGTGCTGGCCAACGGCCGGCGGGTGGGCGAGCGGATGCTGGCCGCCCTGGGGGAGCTGGCCGAGCGGCACCGGATCATCGGCGACGTGCGCGGCGTAGGGATGCTGCTGGCCCTGGAGCTGGTCAGCGACCGGACCGCCAAGACGCCCGTCCCGCCCACTGTCGCCCGCCGGCTGCTGGTGGCCCTGGCCCGGCGCGGCGTGCTCGTCGCCGGGGGTGGGTCCGTGCTGCGCATCACGCCGCCCCTCGTCATCAGCGAGGACATGGCCATGGCCGGCGTGGCCGCCCTCGACGAGGCCCTGGGCGAGGTCGAGGCGGCGCCCGGGGACGGCTGAGGAGCCCGCGGTGTGTGCCTCCGGCGACCACGGACAGCCGGCCGCCGGCCAGCGGTTCGCCGCCGTGCACCACGTGGGCGTGACGGTGGCCGACATGGACCGGGCGGTGGCGTTCTGGGAGGCCCTCCTAGGGACCCCGTCGCGGGACCGCCGCGTGCTGCAGGGGCCGCAGCTGGGCACCATGGTGGGGTACCCCGGCATACGCATCGAGTCGTGCTGGCTCGACCTCCCCGGCGGCGTGGCCCTCGAGCTGTTGCGCTACCTCGACCGCCGCGAGGCGCCCTACGACCCCGGCACGGCCCACCCCGGCAACGTGCACGTGTGCCTGCGCGTGCACGACATGGACGTCGCCCACGCCCATGCCGTCGCCTGCGGTGCCCAACCGGTGAGCGAGCGGCCCATCGAGGTGGCGGCGGGGCCGCGCGCCGGCGCCCGGCTGGCCTACCTGCGCGATCCCGACGGCGTCACCATCGAGCTGGTGCAGGAGCCTCCGCCGGCGGGGTGATGTCCGGGCGCCGTGGTGGCGCCGCGCTCGCTGGCAGGCTTGTTTCACCCCCACGAACCGTTTGCCGACCTCCGCCTTAGGTGACGACGCCTGCTCGACGGCCCGGCGCGTTGTCGCGCCCGCCTCCGTGCCAGTGCTAGGTGCCGGCGGTCATCGACCCCGACGGGGCCCACGCCTACTTCGGGACGACGCCCAACCGGGGTTCGCCGTTCCAGAACGCCGACGACCACCCCACCAAGATCGTCAAGCTCGCCCTCACCCGCCCGCCCAAGCCCGAGCTCGCCGCCGCCCCCGACGCCTACCCCAGGCCCTACCTGACCCCGCTCAGCGTCGCCGCCCCCGGGGTGCTGGGCAACGACCGCGACACCGAGGACAACGATCCCCTCACCGCCCACGACGCCTCGGACCCGGCCGGCGGCAGCGTGAGCCTCAACGGCGACGGGAGCTTCACCTACACCCCCGACGCCGGCTTCTCGGGCACCGACACCTTCACCTACGTGGCCTCCGACGGGCGGGACTACTCGGCGCCGGCCACGGTGAGCATCACCGTGGGCCCCCCGCCCGACGGGGTGTCCTCGGTGACCGGCTCCGCCTACGGCTATTACACTAACGTGAGCCTGTTCGGCGGCCCCTACGGCGCCCGGGGCCCGGCGCCCACCGTGGCCCTCAAGCCCAACGCCGCCAACAGCCCCCAGTCGGCCCACGTGGACTCGGCCGAGGCCGTCTACGGCCCGGCGGTGATCTTCCGCTCCGGGCCCATCGACGTGGCCGCCGACGCCACCTTGGGCCCCGGCGGCCACGCCCGGTCCTCGTCCACCGTCCAGGGCCACCCCGACCCCACTCAGCGCCCCGGCCCGTTCCTCTACGACGCCGTGGCCAGCGCCTGCCGGGCCGACGAGGCCGCCACCGCGCCCACGGTGAGCGTGACCAACGGCATCGTGGAGACCAGCTACCACGTGGGCGACGACCCCTCCACGCCCGAGGTGGAACAAGGCGGGGACGTGAAGACCACCCAGGCGGTGCCGGCCGAGCCGCCACCGGGCTACGTGATCGAGGGGACCATCGACCACGTGGGCGACCGGTTCCGCATCGTGTTCAACGAGCAGACCGCCAACCGCGACGGGTCGCGCACGGTGGTGGGGGCCCACATGGAGCTGCTCGGGCCCACGGCGGTGGGCGACGTGGTCATCGCGCAGTCGGTGTGCGGGGTGAGCCTCACCCCCGGCTCCAACCGGCCACCCGCCGCCGCCGACGACGCCTACGGCGTCGACGAGGACGCCACCCTCACCGTGGCCGCCCCCGGCGTGCTGGCCAACGACGCCGACCCCGACGGCGACGCCCTGGCCGCGGCGGTGGCCACCGCCCCGGCCCACGGGACCCTCACCCTCGGCCGCGACGGCAGCTTCACCTACACCCCCGACCCCGGCTTCGCCGGCCCCGACGCCTTCTCCTACACCGCCACCGACCCCGACGGGGCCACCGACACGGCCAGCGTCGCCCTCACCGTGGCCCCGGTCAACGACGCCCCCGTGGCCGGCGACGACGCCTACGCCACCGGGCACGACACCACCCTGTCGGTTGCCGCCCCCGGGGTGCTAGGCAACGACGCCGACCCCGACGGCGACGTGCTCAGCGCCGGCTCGCCCAGCGACCCGGCCGGGGGCACCGTCGCGCTCAACCCCGACGGCTCGTTCACCTACACCCCCGACGCCGGGTTCTCGGGCACCGACTCGTTCACCTACGTCGCCACCGACCCGGCCGGCGTCACCGCCACCGCCACGGTGGTGGTGAGCGTGGCCCCCCCGCCGGGGGCCGATCTGTCGGTGCGCGTGTCCGACGATCCCGACCCGGCCAAGGTGCGGAGCCAGATCACCTACACGGTGGCGGTCACCAACGCCGGCCCCGACGCCGCCGAGGCGGCCAGCGTGTTGGTCAAGCTCAGTGGGGCCAAGTTCGTCTCGGCAACGGGCGCGCCCTGCGCGGTGGCCAAGGGCAAGGGGGGCGGGGGCATCCGCTGCGACCTGGGCGCCATGCCCGCCGGCGCCACCACCACCATCACCATCGTGGCCCAGGCCCCCACCAGGCCGGCCACGGTGAGCGCCACGGCCACCGTGTCGAGCGCCACCACCGACCCCGACGGCACCGACAACACGGCGACCGAGATGACCACCGTGACCAGGTGAGACACGGAGCCCGTCTTGGCCTGCGAGCCGGAAGCGACGGCCGCCGACGACCAAGCAGTACGTCGGGGCCGTCGATCGCCGGCCGTAGGCTGCCGCCCGGGTGACCGAGACGCGCGCGCCGACCATCGTCCCCGATCTCCTCCGGGAGCGGGCCCGGGAGGACCCCGGCGCGGTGCGCTGCGGGTGGGCGACGTCGACGAGCTGACCTACGGGACCTGGGAGGCGCGGTCCAACGCCGCCGCCCGGGGCCTGGCCGCCCGCGGCGTCGAGCCGGGCGACCGGGTGGCCCTCCTGTTCGCCAACGAGCGGTGGGCCGACTACGCGGTGTGCTACCTGGCCGTGCTGAAGGCGGGCGGCGTCGCCGTGCCCCTCGGCTCCCGCTTCTCGGGGCCCGAGCTGGACGGGGTGCTGGCCCACGCCGAGCCGACGGGGATCGTGGGCGGGGGAATGGCGGCGGCCCAGGCGACCCCTGCATGGGAGGCCGAGCCGTCCGACCTCGAGGCCGGCCAGCCCAGCGACGCGTTCCAGGCGCCGGTGACGCCAGACGACCTGGCCGAGGTCCTCTACACGTCGGGGACCACGGGGATGCCCAAGGGCGTGGCCTGCACCCACGTCAGCTTCATGGCCCACGACCTGCCGCCCGACGCCGCCGCCCCGGGCGCCGGCGGCCCGGTGTCGTTCCTCCACGCCTTCCCCATCGGGACCCAGGCCGGCCAGGAGGCGCTGCGGGTGCCGCTGCGCATCGCCGGCCGCGTGGCCATCGCCGTGCCGTCGTTCGATCCCGACGAGGTGTGCGCACTCGTGGCCCGCCACCGGGTGGTCCGCCTCCAGCTCGTCCCCGCCATGGCCCAGATGATCGTGGCGTCGGGGGCCCACCTGCGCCACGACGTGTCGTCGGTGCGCCGGGTGATCCTGTCGTCGGCGCCGGCGGCGCCGGCGCTGTTCGGGCGCCTGGCCGAGGCCTTCCCCGGCGCGTCGCTGTGGAATGCGTATGCCCTCACCGAGGCCGGCGCGGCGCGCACGCTCGTGCAATGGGACCCCACCCGGCCGACCGCGGTCGGTCGCCCCGTCGGCGAGACCGAGGTGCGCGTGGTCGACGAGGCGGGCGAGGACGTGCCGGCGGGCGTGATCGGCGAGGTGTGGCTGCGCCGGCGCGGCACCCCCACCCGCCAGTACTACCGCGACCCGGACGCCACCGCCGCCGCCTTCGCCGGCGGGTGGGTCCATACCGGCGACCTGGGCCACCTCGACGCCGAGGGGTACCTTCACCTGGCCGACCGCAAGAAGGACCTGATCATCACAGGTGGCTCGAACGTCTCCGCCGTGGAGGTGGAGAACGCCCTCTACGAGCACCCGGCCGTGGTCGAGGCGGCGGTGTTCGGCGTGCCCCACCCGGTGCTCGGTGAGGACGTGGCCGCCGCCGTGGTGGTGCGCTCGGCCACCACCGAGCGGGAGCTGCAGGACGTGGTGCGGGCCCGCCTGGTCGAGCACAAGGTGCCCCACCGCGTGGTCCTGGTCGACCGCCTGCCCCGCAACGCCTCAGGCAAGGTGGTGAAGGCGGAGCTGCGCCGGCGCTTCTCGGAGGACGTTCCCACCGGCGACTTCGTCGCTCCCCGGGACCGCATCGAAGCGGTGGTCGCTTCGGTGTGGGAGGCCGTCCTCGGCGTCCCCCGCGTGGGAGCGCACGACGACTTCTTCGCCCTCGGCGGCCACTCCCTGGCCGCCGCCCAGATCGCCGCCCGGCTCCAGGACGCGCTCGGCGTCACCCTCCCGGTGGGCGCCGTGTTCGAGGCGCCGACGGTGGCCGAGCTGGCCCGGGCGGTGGAGCAGGCGGGCGCGACGGCGCCGGCGGGGTGACGGGGAGCTCGGACCACCGCAGCGACGGGTCGCCCGCCACGGCGTCGAGCACCCGCTCGAGGTCGCCGGCCAGCCGGTCGATGGTCTCCGGGTCGTAGAAGTCCACCTTGTAGCTGATCCCCCCCGACAGCTCGCTGCCGTCGTCGAGCAGGGTGATGCTCAGCGGGTGGAGCTGGCCGCGGAAGAACAGCTCCTGGTCGTGCCAGTACCCGCGCCGCCGCTCGCCGGCGACGCTCGATCGGCCCCACGTGGCCCGCCCGGTGTGGAAGAAGTACTGCAGCTCGACGGGCAGGGCGGCCAGCAGGTCGACGCCGCCCGACGGGAAGTCGGGCAGGAGCGCCCGGCGGACGCGGATGAACGGCACGTCCTGGTTCTCGAACATGCCCAGCACGTGCTCGCGGGTGCGCTCGACGATCTCAGTGAACGACGGGTCGCCGGACAGGTCGGTGCGGATCCTGCCGATGCCCGCGAACATCCCGAGCAGGCCCTCCAACTCGGCCCGGGTGCGCCCGCTCAGCGTCGTGCTCACCACCACGTCGGTGGTGCCGCCGCACCGGCCGAGCACCGCCTGCACGCCGGCCACGGCGACGATGAACACGGTGCTCCCGGTGCCGCGGGCCACGTCGTCCAGGCGCCGGCGGGTGTCGGCGGTGACGGCGAGGGCCTGGGAGGCGATGCGGCGGGTCGGCTTCGGGGGCACCCGGTCGAAGGGCACGGCGGGGCCGAGCGGCATGGCGTCGAGCGCCTTGGCCCACCACTCCAGCTGGCGCTCCAGGACCTCCTCGGTCACGTGGGACCGCTGCCACACGGCGAAGTCGGCGAACTGGATGTCGAGGGGAGGCAGCTCGGGCAACCGGTGGGCGGTGATGGCGTCGTAGGCCGCCCCCAGCTCGTTCATGAAGATCGACGCCGATGTCCCGTCGGTGACGAGGTGGTCCATGGTGACGGCCAGCGCGCTGGAGTTGTCGTCGAGGTGGAACAGGTGGGCCCGGACCAGCGGCGGGCGGGCGAGGTCGAAGGGGCGGGCGTCGGCCTCGGCGATGAGGCGTTGCAGCTCCTCGTCGCGCTCGGGCGCCGGCGTGGCCGCGAGGTCGGTGACGGCCAGCTCGACGGGTGCCGACGGGGCGACGGCCTGCCATGGGCGACCGGACTCGACCACGAAGGCGGTGCGCAGGATCTCGTGGCGCTCGACCAGGTAGGCCAGGGCGTCCCGCAGGGCGCCCTCGTCCACCGGGCGGTCGAAGCGGTGCAGCGCGGTGACGTTGAACAGCCCCGGCGGGTCGGCGGCGGCCTCCAGGGCCCACATCTGCTCCTGGGCCACGGACAACGGCAGCCGGCCGCCCGGGGGGCGGGGGACCGGGGCCAGCT
>JALYMX010000079.1 GCA_030773495.1 Actinomycetota bacterium
TCTCGGGCGTCTTGTGGGTCGCGTAGTTGTCGAGGATCAGGTGGACGTCGAGGTCCTTGGGCACCTCGTCGTCGATGCGCTCGAGGAACTTTCGGAACTCGGCGGCACGATGGCGGCGGTGGATCGACCCGATCACCTTGCCCGTCGCCATGTCCAGTGCTGCGAAGAGGCTGGTCGGCGCGCTCGGCCGCCAGGCTGTTCGGCCGCACCTATCTCCGACCTCCAGCTACTTCCAATGGGACGAAGCGGGTGTTACCTTGCCGTTGAACCACAGGCGAGAGATTGGGCGACTGGCGTGTCACTCGGGCGGTGACGGATCGTCAAACGACGAGCGCATCTGGGGTGGGCACATGGGGAGGGAGTAGAGATGCGTCATCTTCGTCGCGACTGGTGGGAGGAAATGATGCACAAGCAGTTCCGTTCCTTACCCAAGAGCCGTCTCGGTCTCGGCCTGGCTTACATGCGCTTTTGGGTCAGGATCTGGGTGGTGGCGCTACTGGCGGCGACCATGGTCCCACCACTGGTCGCGGCCTCGCCAGCCGCCGCCGCGTCGGGCGACGTCGCAACGGTGGCCGGCGGCGGGTTCGAGTTCATGCCCGACGGGGTCCCCGCCAAGCAAGCGGAACTGGAGTCTCCTTGGGGTGTGGAAGAAGCGTCCGGGGAGCTGTTCGTCAGCGACGAGCGGGGCGACCGGGTGTATAGGGTCGATGCCGGCGGGACCCTCACCAGGTTTGCCGGCGGCGGCACCGTCCCCCTCGGCGACGGCGGTCCGGCCACCGCTGCCGTTCTGAGCTTCCCTGACCACCTCGCCTTCGACGCCGCAGGAAACCTCTACATCGCCGATGACGGCAACGATCGGGTCCGCAGGGTGGATGTCGCCACCGGCACGGTCACCACTGTGGCCGGCGGCGGCTCGCCGGCCGACGGGGTGGGTGACGGCCTGCCCGCCACCGAGGCCCGCCTCCCCGGACCGACGGGACTCGCCTTCGACCCCGCCGGGAACCTCTATGTGTCGACCGCCAACCGCGTGCGACGGGTCGACCACGCGACAGGGGTCATCGCGACGGTGGCGGGGACCGGGGAGAGCAAGTCGAGCGGCGACAGCGGTCCTGCCTCCGCCGCCTCGCTCTGCTCACCCAGGGGCATCACCTTCAACCCTGCCGGCGACCTGTACATCGCCGAGGCGTCCTGCAACGAAGGTCGCATCCGCAAGATCGACCACGCGACGGGCGTGATCACCACGGTCGCCGGCGGCGCCCTTAACGGCGTGGGCGACGGGGGGCCCGCCACCGCCGCTGGCCTGTCCACGCCGATCAGCATCGCCTTCGACAGCTCGGGCAACCTCTTCATCGCCACCATACTGGGCAGAGTGCGGATGATCGACGCCAACGGGATCATCACCACCGTGGCAGGTGGAGGCGCCCCGGCAGACGGACTGGGCGACGGCGGCCCGGCGACCGCTGCCAAACTCGCTCGCGCGCGGGGCGTGGCGGTCGACGCGGGCGGCAACATCTTTGTGTCCGACTCCCAGGAGCTCAACCACGAGCGGGTCCGTCGGGTCGAGCGCACCAGCGGCGTACTCACGACCGCGGCCGGGACCGGCGCCTTCGGCTTCAGCGGCGACGGCCGACCCGCCACCCTTGCCCAACTCAACTTGGCGAGGGGCTTGGCCTTCAACGCCGCCGGCGACCTCTTCCTCTCTGACGCGGCGAACCATCGGGTGCGCAAGGTCGACCGCGGCACTGGCGTCATCACCACCGTGGCCGGCGGCGGGCTGGGTGACGGGCTGCCTGCCCCCTCAGCCGCGCTGGACGGGCCCAGGGGGATGGCAGTGGACGGCTCCGGCGACGTACTCATCGCCGACTGCATCAACGACCGCGTGCGCAAAGTCGACCTGCCCTCCGCGGTCATCACCACGGTAGCGGGCGGCGGCACACCCTTCGACGGCCTTGGTGACGGCGGACCCGCGACCGCGGCCGTTCTCGACTGCCCGTCAGGCCTACATACGGTCACCTCCGGCGCAGCCGCGGGCACCCTCTACATCGCCGATGCGAACAAGCACCGTGTCCGCCGCGTCGATCCAAGGGGGACAATGACAACGGTGGCTGGCACCGGAACGCCTGGGTTCAGCGGCGACGGCGCAGCGGCCACCGCCGCCCAGCTCAACACCCCGACGGGCGTGCATCTCGACCCCGCGGGGAACCTGTTGATCGCCGACTCCGGCAACAACCGGGTGCGCAAGGTGGACCCGTCCGGCAAGATCACCACGGTCGCCGGCAACGGCGAGGCACTCTGGGGGGCCAACAACGTCGCCGCTACCAAGACCTCGATCGTCGGCCCCAGCGACGTCACCCACGACCCCGCGGGGAACCTCCTCATCGCCGAGAGCGGACTGCACCGCCTCCGCCGCCTCAGTCCCGCCGGCATCATCACCACGATCGCTGGCAACGGCATTCCGGCCTACGGCGGCGACGGGGGGCCGGCCTACGACGCCTTGCTCAACGCGCCCACCCAGCTCGACCTCGACATGGCGGGCAACCTTTTCTTCACCGATCGGCTCAACGCCGTCGTGCGGCGGATGGCCGCTGGCGACCCGGCTCCGCCCCCCTCCAGCGGCTGCGGCCAGCTGGTGACCCGCAACCTCACCCTGACCGGCGACCTGGGGCCGTGTCCGGGCGACGGCCTGGTGGTGGGTGCTGACGACATCACCATCAACCTCAACGGCTACCGCGTGCTCGGCACCGACGGCCCGACCAACGGAGTCGGCATCCGCCTCACCGGGCGTAAGGGAGTCACCGTCAAGGGCGCGGCCGTCGAGGGGCGCCCGGCGGGGACGGTGAGCGGCTTCGGCGCTGGCATCGCCATCATCGGCGGTTCCAAGAACACGGTGGAGGGGGTCGAGGTCCGAGACAACTTCGGCCCAGCATCCACCTTCGAGGCCATCTTCGGCGACGGCATCGGGCTCTTCTTCTCCTCGGACAACAAGATCATGAGGAACGTCGTCGCCAACAACGGCATCTACGACGGCATCGCCGTCGTCGGCGTCGGCTCCCATTGGAACCTAATCTCGAACAACCAAGTGACGAACACCGACAACCTGGGCGTGCGAGGGCCCGTCGGCATGGGCATCATCCTCAACCCCTTCCTGGCCGAGAGCCTGCCCCGGGAGGCGTCGCTCTTCGACAACCAGATTGTCGGCAACACCGTGCGGGACAACGCCAACTCGGGCATCTCCAACATCAGCAACGTCAACGGCATCATCGTCGACAACGTCGTGGAGACCAACGGCCGAGCCTCACGGGTGTTTCCGGCCAACGGGATCGGGGTCCAGGCCAACCAGCTGGCCCAGCTCGACACCAACGTCCTCGTCCAAGGCAACCGCGTGATCGGCAACGGGAGCGTGACCTCCACCGGCGCTCCTTTCCAGGGCGACGGCATCAACATCGTCTCGAGCGGCAACCGCGTCCTGAACAACGAGGTCCACGCCAACAAGCGCTCCGGGATCGACATCGCCAACCGGACACGGGCGAAGCGCAACGAGATCCGCAACAACAACGCCGCCAACAATGGGGCGCCGGGCCCGAGTGTGGCCGACCTTTACGATGACAGTGTCAACCCGGTCACGAGGGTCAGAGACTGCGACCAGAACACATGGTTCGGGAACATCTGGGGCAGCGGCGGCTTCTCACCGGAGTGCACCGCGACCGGCGGCCACGCCGCCACCGACGGACCAAGCGCCGCGTCCGCAACCGAGACGTCGACACCGCAGGCAACGACGGCTTCCGAGCCGACGACGGCTGAGGCGTCGGGAGGAGAGCCAGCACCGAGGGAGGAGGACCTCGACCTGACACCGCGCCGAGGCAGACCGGCACAACACCGAGGCAGACCCGACGACTGACCGGGTTGCGATGAACATCCCCAGGCGTCTGCTGTCCTGGGGATGCTGGCCCCACCCACCGCTACCTGCAGCCACTGGCAGGGGGCAGGCTAAGGAGCCAGCAAGGCCCCCGCGAGTCCTCGGTCTCCTTCACGCGCCGGACTTCAGTGGCACCCAGTTGCCGCTTGTCGCAAACGTCGACTGGATGATCACAGCTGGTCACGCGCGCCCATCCCCGGCCTCGCCCACCCGTGCCG
This sequence comes from Actinomycetota bacterium, assembly GCA_030773495.1. GTDB lineage: Bacteria > Actinomycetota > Acidimicrobiia > Acidimicrobiales > JALYMX01. Next base: position 4,135 of record JALYMX010000079.1, read on the forward strand.
GCCAGTGCCTCCCTTCCACGAAGCTGCTGGTCATAAGCACCCCCGACATTCCCAACCAGATCTCCCAGACACGTACGTCATCCGCCTCTAATCGGCCGACGGCATGCGCTGCAGCAGTTCATGGAGAGGCGAACGCATAGTCAGGGTCACGTTCCGCCAGAACCCCCCACAGGAACCACCGCTGATAACGCCCCGCCCTTCGCATACCAGGCCGAGCGGGGCGAGTTGGTGCCCCGGGTGGAAGAGGAAGCTGCGCTGGCGCTGATCGCCCAGCTGCACCGGGCCCAGCTCGCCGCCGGGCAGACCAGCGTGCGGGAGATCGCCGCCGCCCTCACCGCCGCCCGGCCATCGGACCGTCTGGCACCCCGGCGTCGTGGCCCGCATCGTCGCCCGTCTCGACGAGCGGGAACGGCCCCGGGGCGGGCACTTCGCCCGCACCCTCCACCCATGACCATCCCCCAGCGGGGGCTGTACGGGCCTCCTGTGGGGCGATTTCTCGGCATCATGCCGGCTCCAGGCCGACCGGTCGCTCTGTGCGCTGCACAGACGCCACCACGTCTCGCCGGGACCGAGCCCGACCCCGCACGTCGGCCCAGGCCCGCCGGCGCTCGCGGTGCGGCCACTGGCACACCTCGAACGGGGCTCGCCGCATGAAGCAGGAGCTGCGGCGCCGCTTTGGCACGCCGGACAGGGGACGGAGTACGCCCCCACCTCGGCGGCCGCTCGCGCAACGGTCCCGTCCAGCTCGCTTCGACGGCCTCGCTGGTCGCCATGCTTCCCCTCCGGCCAGGTTGGTCGGCTGCGCTGGGGAAGCGAGGCGAACCTACGCGGGTGTCGAGACCAGGGGGTGGATGGTTGAGTAAACCCTCGTCAGAAAGCTAGCGCAGGCCTGAACGAGCAAACACGCCGGAGGCCGCGGTGGCGAACACTCGTTCTATAGCCACGAGAAAGGAGGAAAGACTCGCGGGCAACCTCGGCTGGGTGCTACAACGACCTGACCGAGAGTTGGTTCCTCCAAGCGGTCGGGTCTCTACTGGTTCCAGGGTGGTCCACCTTCAGGGGCCACCCCGATCGACGTGAGTACCAATTTCACCCGTAGTCGCGGGACGCCTGGTTCCAGCCAGGCCTGCGTTCATCGCCGCCCCCTCAAGTAGGTGGTGCGCAATGTCGCTATTGCCCTCGGGGGGCAAAGCCACGAGTATGGGGGGTGTGAGCTGGAGCGAAGCACGCCTGTCCGGTGCAAGTCTCCGTCGAGGAGGGATAGCTGGTGGCCAACGACACTGATCATGAGAGGTTCCACGAAATTGCTCTCGAGGCCAAGAAGCGCTTGGCCTCCGCCAT
>JALYMX010000080.1 GCA_030773495.1 Actinomycetota bacterium
GGCCCGCACGGTGGACGAGGCGGCGGACGCCATGGCGGCGGCCGTGCTGGCCGGCGGGTCCCGGCTGCGGGTGGGGATCAGCGTGGCCGACGCCGCCGGCGCCCCGTTGCGTGAGGCCCTGGAGGAGCGCCTGTCCGGCGCTCCCCAGGTGGCCGACCTGGTGCGCTACCGGGTGGGACCGAGCGTGGGCGTCCACACCGGGCCGGGAACGGCGGGGGCCATGTGGTACCCCGCCGGGTGACCTCCGAGCGTCACAGGGCGCCGGCCAGCGCCTCCACCAGCTGGTCCTCCAGCCACGACAGATAGCCGTACAGGGCGAGGAGGGGAGCTTGGGGGTCGTCGGGGTCGAGCTCGGCTCCCGCCATCTCCTCGGTGACGTCGAGGCGGGTGCCGAGCACCAGCCGCAGGCTGTTGAGGGCGGCCAGCCAGGCCTGGGCCTGCTCCTCGCTCAGCCGCTCGGCGTCCACCGTCTCGTCCATGAGCGCCAGGGCGGCCAGCCGCCGCTCCCGCAGCTCGTCGCCCATGAACCGGCGGTACTCGGCCTCGTGCTCCGGATCGCCCGAGTAGGCCGGGGGAGTCAGCCGGCGCAGCGCCGGGTCGTCGGGCTCGTCGACGAGCAGGTGGCGGAGCTGGCCGGGCAGGGCGCGCAGCACCTGGCGCTCCTCGGCGCTCAGGCGCAGGACGACCTCGCCGGCCCGGGTGCGTCGTACCCGCCGCCCGAGCACTAGACGTCGTGCTCCATGGTGGCCCACAGCCCGTGCTCGTGGAGGCGGAACACGTCGAGCTCGGCCCGCTCGCGCGGCCCGCTGGACACGACGGCCCGGCCCTTGTGGTGCACGTCCAGCATCAGCTTGGTGGCCTTCTCTCGGGAGTACCCGAACAGCTTCTGGAACACGTAGGTCACGTACGACATGAGGTTGATGGGGTCGTTCCAGACGATGACGACCCACGGGCGATCCGGCTCGGCGACGTCCTCGTCGGTGGGCTCGCGGATCTCGACGGGCGCGATGCTCATCGCTCCCATTCTCCCCCTCCTGTTGGCGTCTGCGCGACGTTCAGGCGGCGGCCAGCGCGCCGCTGCGCACCGGCTGCTCCCGCCCGGACGGCGCCTCCCGGCCGGTCAGGCCCACGAAGAACCGCACGACGGCTGCCCACACGGCCACGGCGCCGGCGATGTGGACGCCGACCAGCACCACCGGGACGCCGGTGAAGTACTGGGCGTAGCCGACGGCCCCCTGGGCGAGCAGCACGGCGAGCAGGACGGCTCCCCGCCGGCGCACGTCGCCCGGCGCGCCGGCCTGGCGCATGAGGGCGAGCATGACCAGCACGAGGACGAGGAGCAGGACGACGGCGCCGCCGTGCACCTGGGCAGCCCGGTGCAGCGGGACGTCGAGGCGAGGCGTGGCCTCGTCGCCCCCGTGGGGGCCGGCGGCGGTGACCACCGTGCCGAGCACGACCACCAGGGCGGCGGTGGCCACCACCAGGCCACCGAGGCGGCGCAGGTCGGCGTCGACCAGGGGGCGGGGGCGGGCGCCGTCGGGCTCCCCGGCCCGCCAGTGGAGGACCACGGCGTTGGTGAGCAGGACGATGGACAGCAGGAAGTGGCCCATCACGAACGGCGGGGCCAGGTGGAACAACACGGTGAGCCCGCCGAGCACGATCTGGCCGACCACCCCGGCCACCAGCCCGAGCGACAGCCACACCAGGTCGCGGCGGCGGGGGCGGCGCAGCAGCGACCCCAGCACGGCGAGGATGACGGCCAGCGACACCAGCCCGGTCACCGTGCGGTTCACGAACTCGACCATGGCGTGGTACTCGAGCGGGGCGACCAGCCGGCCGTCGTCGCAATTGGGCCACTCGGGGCACCCGAGCCCCGAGCCGGTGAGGCGCACGGCGCCCCCGGTGACGATGATGAAGGCCAGGGCCAGCGTGGCCACGAGGGTGACCCGCCGGTAGGCGCCAGGCGAGAGCGAAGGCACGGCCATCCCCTCGCATCGTAGGGGAGGTGGCCCGCCAACTTCCTCAGCGGCCTCGCTTTGTCGTCGCGGCGAGGGCGGCCGTAATGTGCGGTCCGATGGCCGCCACCGCCGCACCAGCTCGCACGAGGTCGCGGCTGTCGGCCTACGTCGCCCTCACCAAGCCTCGCATCATCGAGCTGCTCCTCGTCACCACGGTCCCCACCATGGTCGTCGCTGCCCGGGGGCTGCCCCGGGCCGGTCTGGTCCTCGCCACCCTGGTGGGCGGCGCCCTCGCCGCCGGTGGCGCCAACGCGGTGAACATGTACGTGGACCGCGACATCGACCGGGTGATGACGAGGACCCGCTCGCGGCCCCTCGTCACCGGCGAGATCGAACCGGCTGCCGCCCTGACCTTCGCCGTCGCCCTGGAGACCGTCGCCTTCGTCGTGCTGTGGGCGCTGGTGAACCCGCTCAGCGCCGTGCTGGCCGTGGCCGCCACGCTGTTCTACGTGTTCGTCTACACCCTCTGGCTCAAGCGCACGTCGTCCAGCAACATCGTCATCGGCGGCGCCGCCGGCGCCGTCCCCGTGCTGGTCGGGTGGTCGGCGGTCACCGGGCGGCTCGGGCTGGCCCCGCTCGTGCTGTTCGCCGTCATCTTCCTGTGGACCCCCCCGCACTTCTGGGCCCTGGCCATCCGCTACCGCGAGGACTACGCGGCGGCCGAGGTTCCCATGCTGCCGGCGGTGGCGTCGATGGCCCACACCTCCCGGCGCATCGTCCGCTACACCGTCGCCCTGCTGGCCTGCTCGTTGCTGTTCGCCTGGGCCGCCGGCATGGGCGCCGTCTACACCGTCTCGGCCGTCGCCCTCGGCGCCGTGTTCCTCTTCCACGCCGTGCGCCTGGCCCTCGAGGGCACCCCCGAGCGAGCCATGCGGCTGTTCGGCTGGTCCATCTCCTACGTCACGCTGCTGTTCACGGCCATGGCCGTCGACCAGCTCCTCCGATCGGCCTGAGTCCGCGTTGACGCTCACCGAGACCCGTCCCGAGGGCGCCGCGGCGCCGGCGGAGGCCGGCCCCACCGCCGCCGAACCACTGCTGTCCACCGCCGACCACAAGCGGCTGGGCCTGCTGTGGCTCGGCGGCGCCCTGCTGTTCCTGCTCGTGGGCGGGGTGGTCGGCATGGCGCTGCGGGCCGAGCTGGCCGACGAGGGCGTGCAGGTCGTGGGCGGCAACTACGGGCGACTGTTCTCCCTCCACGCCCACGTGTCGGTGCTGTTGTTCCTGGGCCCGGCCTGGATCGGTTTGGCCACCTACCTCGTGCCCCTCCAGATCGGCGCCGGCCGCCTGGCCCTCCCCCGGCTCCACGCCTTCGCCACCTGGTCGTTCCTGCTCGGCGGGCTCCTGCTCGTGTCCGCCTACGCCCTGGGCCCGCCCGTCGGCCTGGGGCTGGCCGACGCCCGCCCGGTGGGCGCCCCCCGCGGCGGCAGCAGCGAGGCGAACGCCCTCGCCCTGGCCTCCATGGGGGTGGTGGCGGTGGCCACCGTCCTGGCCGCCACCAGCCTGCTGCTCACCGTGCTGAAGCTGCGCACGCCGGGGCTCACCCTGCGGCGGCTCCCCATGTTCACCTGGTCGGTCCTGGTGGCGAGCACGGTCACCCTGCTCTCCACCCCGGTGTTCCTCGCCGGCCTCACGCTGCTCTACATCGACCAGCGCTTCGGCGGCGGTTTCTTCGCACCCGAGAACGTGGGCGGCCAGACCGTGTGGCAGCACACGCTGTGGCTGTTCGGGCGCCCGGAGATCTACCTCCTCCTCCTGCCTGGGCTCGGGGCCGCCTGCGACATCGTCGCCACGCACGCCCGGCGGCCGCTGGCCGGCCTCGACCTGGCCCGGGCCGCCATCTCCCTGTTCGGGGTGCTCACCTTCGGGGCCTGGGCGGCGGGCTCCGAGGTGGCCGACGCCCTGGTGCTGCCCACCTACACGCCGCTCACCGCCCTCGTCGCCGCGCCGGTTGCCCTGCTCGTGCTGATGTGGCTGGCGACCGCCGTGGCCGGCCGGCCCCGGCCCCACCCGAGCGTCCTGTTCGTCGCCGGCTTCGTGGCCCTGGCCGGCGTGGGCGCCCTCCACGCGGTGATCGCCGCCGTCGTGGGCGTCGAGGGACGGGCGTGGACGACGGGCCATCTCCACACGGTGGCCTTCGGCGCCCCCACCCTGCTGGTGGTCGGTGCCGTCTACCACTGGGCGCCCAAGCTGTTCGGCCGCCAGCTGTCCGAGGGCCTGGGACGGGTCACGTTCCTCGGTCTGTTCGGCGGCTTCTTCCTGCTCGGCCTCGGCAGCTACCTGGCAGGCTACGACGGCGCCCCCGCCCACGTGAAGGACTTCTCCTTCACGTCGAGCTCCACGACGTTCGGCATGATCGGTGTCGTCGGCGGCGCCGTGGTCCTGCTGGGGGTGCTCGCCTTCGTGCTCGACGTGGGGCGCGCCGCGGCGGCCCGCCGCACCGCCGGCGGGCCCGCCGACCCCTACGAGGGATTCACCCTCGAGTGGGCCACGTCGTCGCCGCCCCCACCGCACGGCTTCGACGCCGTCCCCGAGGTCCGCTCCGCCCACCCATTGCTCGACCTGCGGTCCTCATCGGAGGTGGCTGGTGGCTAGCCCGACCCTCGCCCTGCCCAGCGCCGGCGGCCAGCGTCCCCGCAGGGTCCTGCCGCTGGCCGTGCTGCTCCTCGCCACCAGCGGGACGATGCTCTTCGGCGGCCTGCTCGCCGCCTACCTGCACCTGCGCCGAGTGTCCGAGCCCTGGCCTCCCAGGGGGGCCGGGATCGACCAGTACTGGGGCAACCTGGCCATGATCACCATGCTCATGGCCGCGGTCACGGTGGAGTGGGGCTGCTACGCGCTGCGCCGCGGTGAACGCCGGCAGGCGGCCGCCGGGTTGGGCGTCACGCTCGGGCTGGGGATCGCGGTGCTCAACCTCGTGTCGTACGCCGCCGGCCAGGTGAGGTTCGACGCCGTGACCCACCCCTACGGGCTGGTGGTGGCGGCCATGACCATGCTGCTCGGCATCGCCATCGGGATCGCCGTGGCCTTCGTCACCCTCACCCTGTTCCGGGTGGCGGGACGGCAGGTGTCGGTGGACGACGGCGAGCAGGCGCGCGCCGCCGCCTGGTGCTGGCACTTCGCCGTGGCCGCCTCGCTGGCCGTGTGGTACACGGTCATCGTGCTGAAGTAGGCGCCACGATGCTCAGCCTCGCCTCGAAGCTGCTCCTCGGCGTCGCCGCCGCCAGCCTCGCCATCGCCGTCGCGTACCACGTGGCCGTCGACGAACGAGCGGGCGTCGTGCTGCTGCTGTCCGTGGCCACCGCCGCCTTCGTCGCCGCCGTCGCCACGGCGGGCGAGGCCGTGCCCGACCACGCGCCGGTGGTCCCCGACGACGCCCCGCCCCCCGAGCGCCGGGCCACC
>JALYMX010000081.1 GCA_030773495.1 Actinomycetota bacterium
AACGACAACCGCGAGGCAGCGGGCGGCGCCGGGACGGGGGCCCGCTTCTTCGCAACGAAGGGCACGCCGGCGGGAGCGGGCACGGCCGGTCCCGAGCTCGGCTCGCCCAAGGCCGTCGCCGAGATGATCGGCGCCGGTGCCGCACACCGAGCGGGCCTCACCGGTCGCGGCGTCGACGTGGCGCTGATCGACTCGGGGATCGTCCCGGTCGCCGGCCTCGACGACCCCGCCCGGGTGGTCAACGGGCCCGACCTCTCGCTCGACTCGCAGAACGACGCCCTGCGCCACCTCGACGGCTTCGGCCACGGCACCCACATGGCGGGCCTCATCGCCGGGCGCGACACCGGGGTGGCCCCTGGAGCCCGCCTCGTCAACGTGAAGGTCGGCGCCGCCGACGGGTCGGTGGACGTGTCGCAGGTGATCGCCGCCATCGACTGGGTGGTGCAGCACCGCAACGACAACGGCATGAACATCCGCGTCCTCAACCTGTCGCTCGGGACCGACGCCGACCAGCCCTACACCCTCGACCCACTGGCCCACGCGGCGGAGACGGCGTGGCGGGCCGGGATCGTGGTCGTGGCCGCCGGGGGCAACGACGGCCGATCGGTGAACCGCCTCGCCAACCCGGCCTCCGACCCGTTCGTCCTGGCCGTCGGCGCCACCGACCCCAACGGCACGGTGGCGACGAGCGACGACGCCGCTGCCTCGTTCTCGACCAAGGGCAACCCTCGTCGCCACGTCGACGTGCTGGCCCCGGGGAAGTCGGTGCTGTCGTTGCGCGCCCCCGGCTCCTTCGCGGACACCGTGTCGCCGGGCGCACGCGTGGGCGACCGGCTGTTCCGGGGCACCGGCACCTCCCAGGCCGCCGCCATCACCTCCGGCGCTGCCGCCCTGCTCCTGGAGCAGCGGCCCACCCTTGGCCCCGACCAGGTGAAGGCGCTGCTCACCTCTACGGCCACGCCGGTCAAGGGCTCCCGCCTCATGACCGGTGGCGGCACGATCAACGTGGAGCGGGCGCTCGCCGCCCCCGCCAGCGACGCCCGGCAGGCCTTCGCTCCCTCGACCGGCACCGGCTCGTTGGAGGGCGCTCGCGGGTCCTCGCACCTCGTCGAGCCGGCGACGGGGGCTCAGCTGGTCGGCGAGCAGGACATCATGGGCCGGCCGTGGGACGGCGAGCGCTGGGCGGCGGCGGCCACGGCGGGGTCGTCGTGGTCCGGCGGCACGTGGAACGGCAGCTCGTGGTCGGGCAGCAGCTGGAGCGGCAGCTCGTGGTCCGGCAGCTCGTGGTCCGGCAGCTCGTGGTCCGGCAGCTCGTGGTCGGGCAGCTCGTGGTCCGGCAGCTCGTGGTCGGGCAGCTCGTGGTCGGGCAGCTCGTGGTCGGGCAGCTCGTGGTCCGGCAGCTCGTGGTCGGGCAGCAGCTGGAGCGGCAGCAGCTGGTCGGGCAGCTCGTGGTCCGGCAGCAGCTGGTCGTAGCCGGCGAGCAACACGACGGACGGGTGGCACGACGGGCGTGCCGCCCGAAAGCGACAAGGCCGTCTCATCCCCCGGTACGCTGGTCGTAGCCGCGCAGCTCGGGCTGCCCGCTTCACGACCATGCGCCGACATCAGGGTAGGACGAGGGGGGACGGGGACGCGCCCGCGGCGTCAGCGACGCGGGTTGCCGCCCTCCTCTGCGTGGTGGTGGCGGTGACCGCCGCCCTCGCCGCCGCCGTGCTGCGCAGCGCACACGGTCCGGCGAGCGACCTCACCCTCCCCTGGTGGGTGGTGGCGGCCGGCTTCGCCATCACCGAGTCGTTCGTGGTGCACCTGCACTTCCGCAACCGCGACGCCTACACGCTGTCGCTCAGCGAGATCCCCCTCGTCTTCGGGCTGTTCACGGTGAGCCCCGCCGGCCTCCTGCTCGCCCGGCTCGTCGGCGCCGCCACGCTGGTGCTCGTGCGCCGCCAGCGCGGCCTGAAGCTGGTGTTCAACGTGGCCAACTTCGGGCTCGAGACGTGCGTCGCCCTGGTCGTGTTCCGGCTGCTGGCCGACGTCCCCGTCGAGTCCGGACTGCAGGTGTGGTCGGCCACCTTCGCCGCCGTCCTGGCCGCCGACGTGGTCGGCGCTTGCGCCGTCACCGCCGCCATCTCCCTGCACGCGGGAGGGCTGCAGCGCCGGATGGTCACGAACGTGGTGCCCTCAGTGCTGCTGGGCGCGGCGAGCAACACCAGCCTGGCCCTGCTCGCCGTCACCATCCTGTGGGTCGATCCGGCCGCCAGCTGGCTGCTCGGCGTCGTGGTCGCCATCCTCTTCCTCGGCTACCGCGCCTACTCGTCGCTCCATCAGCGCTACGAGAACGTCAAGCTCCTCTACCAGTTCACCCGGGCCACCGACGGGTCGGGCGCCGGCGGTCCGCCGGAACGGGTCCTCCTCGGCAAGGCGCGAGAGCTCATGCGGGCCGAGGTGGCGGCCCTCGAGCTGGCCCTGGGCGACGACGGCGCCCTCGCACGCACCGAGTTCCACGCCGACGGCACGATGACGACGACGATCGTGCCCGCCCCCGCCCCGGGCGCCGGCGGCCCACACGCCGCCGCCCTCGGCGGCCAGCCGGTGCTCATGGCTCGGACGGCGCGCGACGAGGACGCCCGGGAGTTCCTCGCCGCCCACGGAGTGAAGGACGCCATGCTGGCGCCCCTGCGCAGCGAGGGCGCCATCCTCGGGCTGATCTCGGTGGCCAACCGCCTCGGCGAGGTCTCCACCTTCGACGGCGAGGACCTCAAGCTGTTCGAGACGCTGGCCAACCACGCCACGGTCTCGCTCGAGAACAGTCGCCTCATCGACCGTCTTCGCCACCAGGCGTTCCACGACGACCTCACCGGCCTGCCCAACCGCAAGCTGTTCGGCACCGAGGTGGAGGCGACGATCGCCCGGGCGGCCGACGGTTGCGTCGCCGTGATGCTGCTCAACCTCGACCACTTCAAGGAGGTGAACGACACCCTCGGCCACCACCACGGCGACCTGCTGCTCAAGGCCGTGGCCGAGCGGCTCAGCGCATCGGCGCGCGCCAGGGCCGTCGTCGCCCACCTGGCCAGCGACCAGTTCGGCGTGGTGGCCCCCGACCTCGTCGACGCGACCGGCGCCATCGCCGAGGCGACCCGCCTGCGCGCCGCCCTCGAGGCCCCCTTCGACGTGGGGGGCATCAGCCTCGACGTACGGGCCAGCGTGGGCATCGCCTTGAGCCCCGACCACTCCCGCGAACCGGCCACGCTGCTGCAGATGGCCGACGTGGCGCTGGACGAGGCCAAGGAGGGGCTGAGCGGCGTGCACGTCTACTCGAGCGAACGCGACCGCTACAGCCCGCGCCGGCTCGCCCTCGCCGCCGAGCTGCGCCGGGCCATCGGCGAGGGCGAGATCACGCTGTACTACCAGCCCAAGGTCGACGCCGAGACCGGGTCGGTCGTCGGCGTGGAGGCGCTGGCCCGCTGGCCGCACGCCGTGCACGGGTTCGTGCCTCCCGACGAGTTCATCTCCATCGCCGAGCACACCGGCCTGGTCCGCCTCCTCACCGCCTACGTGCTCGACCTCGCGCTGGCGCAGTGCCGGGCGTGGGCCGACGAGGGCCTCCAGGTGCCCGTCGCCGTCAACGTCTCGGCCCGCAACCTCCTGGAGGGCGAGCTGAGCGCCGATGTGGCCGGCGCCCTGTCCAATCGCCAGGTCGACGCGGGGATGCTCACGCTCGAGATCACCGAGACGAGCATGGCCGACGTCGCTCGCACGACGACCCTGCTCGAGCGCCTCCGGGACATGGGCGTGACGCTGTCGGTGGACGACTTCGGAACCGGCTACTCCTCGCTCTCGTACCTGAAGCGGCTCCCGGTGCACGAGGTGAAGATCGACCGATCGTTCGTCCAGAACGTCGCCTCTGACTGGCAGGACGCGTCCATCGTGCGGGCGGTGGTGCAGCTGGCGGCGAGCCACGGGCTGCAGGTGGTGGCCGAGGGCGTCGAGGACGAGGCCACGTGGGCGGTGCTGCGTGGCCTCGGGTGCCACGTGGTCCAGGGGTACCTCCTCAGCAAGCCGCGGCCGGCGGACGACCTCACCCCGTGGCTTCGAGCCGGCGAACCGGCCCACGCCCCCGACCCCGTGTGGGCGGCGTTCCACGGCACTGCCGAGAGTGGCCGGGCGACCGAGGCGAAGTCGAGTACATAGCGGGCCGAAAACGCCCGGTATGTACTCGGGACCCCGGGCGTGTGCGGCGGCGTCGACGGCCGCCGCTAGCCTGGGCCGCCGACCGCCGACGCGCCGAGGACGGTGACGCTCGTGCCCGACGATCCCCGCTTCTCGATCGCGCCCTTCCCCACCGCGCCGTCGCTGCCCCACACCGGCGAGGTGACGCCGCTGGAGGAGGACGACCGCTGGTTCCAGCGGGCGGTGTTCTACGAGGTGCTGGTGCGGGGGTTCTACGACGCCGACGGCGACGGCACCGGCGACCTGCGGGGGCTCACCGAGCGGTTGGACTACCTGCGATGGCTCGGCGTCGACTGCCTGTGGCTGCTGCCGTTCTACCAGTCGCCCCTGCGCGACGGCGGCTACGACATCTCCGACTTCTTCACCATCCTCCCCGAGTACGGCGACCTGGGCGACGCCGAGAAGTTGGTGGAGGAGGCCCACCGCCGGGGGATGCGGGTGATCGCCGACCTGGTCATGAACCACACCAGCGACGCCCACCCCTGGTTCCGCGAGTCGCGCCGGGACCGCACCAACCCCAAGGCCGACTGGTACGTGTGGAGCGGCGACGACGAGCGCTGGTCGGAGGCCCGCGTCATCTTCGTGGACACCGAGCAGTCCAACTGGACCTGGGATCCCCAGCGCGAGCAGTACTACTGGCACCGGTTCTTCTCCCATCAGCCCGACCTCAACTACGACAACCCCGAGGTCCAACAGTCGATGCTGGACGTGGTGCGGTTCTGGCTCGACATCGGCCTCGACGGGTTCCGCCTCGACGCCGTTCCCTACCTCTGCGAGCGCGACGGGACCGACGGGGAGAACCTCCCCGAGACCCACGAGTACCTCAGGCGCCTGCGCAAGGAGGTGGACGCCGCCTTCCCGGGCAAGGTGCTGCTGGCCGAGGCCAACCAGTGGCCGGCCGACGTGGTGGACTACTTCGGCGACGGCGACGAGTGCCACATGTGCTTCCACTTCCCGCTCATGCCGCGGATGT
>JALYMX010000082.1 GCA_030773495.1 Actinomycetota bacterium
TGGTGGCCGAGGTGTTCGCCGAGGTCCTGGGCCGGCCCCGGGTCGGGGTGGAGGAGAGCTTTTTCGACCTGGGGGGCCACTCCCTGGCCGCCATGCGCCTGGTGAGCCGGCTGCGGGCCGCCCTGGGCCGGCGGGTGTCGGTGGCCGACCTGTTCGCCCACCCGACGGTGGCCGCCTTGGCCGACCACCTGGCCGCCGGCGCGGGTGGCGACCGCTCGGGCATGGAGGTGCTGCTGCCGCTGCGCGCCGGGGGCGGCCTCCCCCCGCTGTTCTGCGTCCACGCGCTGTTCGGCCTGGCCTGGCCCTACGCCGGCCTGGCCCCCCACCTCGATCCCGACCGCCCGCTCTACGGCCTGCAGGCCCGGGGGCTGGCCCGACCCACCGCGCTGCCCGGGAGCCTGGAGGCCATGGCGGCCGACTACGTGGAGCAGGTGCGCAGCGTCCAGCACCGGGGGCCGTACCACCTCCTCGGGTGGTCCTTCGGCGGCTTGGTGGCGCATGCCATGGCCGTCGAGCTCCAGCGCGCCGGCGAGGCGGTGGCCCTCCTGGCGCTGGTGGACGCCTACCCCCCGAGCGACGCCGAGCGGTCCGGCGACGAGACCGGCGACGAGCAGGGGGCGCGCCAGTTCCTGGCCGCGCTGCGGCGCGCCGGCGGCCTCACCGCCGCCGTCGACGAGCGGACCGTCTCGGCCATGGTCGACGTGGCCGCCAACGCCGGCCGCCTGCTGCGGGCCGCCCGTCCGGGGCGGTTCGACGGCGACGTGCTGTTCGTCACCGCCACCGCCGACAAGGCGGGGACGTCGCTGTCCCCTGGCCGGTGGGAGCCGTTCGTCGGCGGCGCCATCGAGAACCACGACGTGGCCTGTACGCACCTGGCGCTCACCGAGCCGGGGCCGCTGGGGGAGTGGGGCCCGATCGTGGACGAGAAGCTGCGCAAGACGGCGTCCGGCCCGCCGGGGCCGGGCACATCCAGGAGGAGGACACCGTGACCAACCCGTTCGACGACCCCGACGGCACCTTCCACGTGCTCGTCAACGACGAGGGGCAGCACTCGCTGTGGCCGGCGTTCGCCGACGTGCCCACCGGCTGGACGCCCGTGGTGCGGGACGCCTCCCGGGAGACGTGCCTGGCCTACGTCGAGGAGCACTGGACCGACCTGCGGCCGAGGTCGCTGATCGAGGCGATGAGCCGGCGGGAGGCGTGACCGCCGTCCCGACCCTCACCACCACCCTCGCCCCCTCCGCCATCGGCACCGGGTAGGCGACCGTGGCCCTGCGCCGGCTGGCCATGGACCTCGGTCCCCTCCGGTCCAGCCCGGACTTCCGCATCATGTTCTGGGCGCGGGTGGTCGCCCTGCTGGGGATCAGCCTCACGTTGGTGGCGCTGTCGATCCAGGTGTACGACGTCACCGGCTCGTCGCTGGCCGTGGGCACCGTCAACGTGGTCGCCGGGACGACGCTGCTGGTGGGCACGCTGGCCGGCGGGGTGCTGGCCGACCGCGTCGAGCGCCGGCAGCTCCTCGTCGTCTCCCGGAGTGGGGCGGCGGGCGTGTTCGGGGCGCTGGCCCTCAACGCGCTGGCCGACCAGCCCCAGCTGTGGGTCGTGTACGCCTGCGCCGCCGTGCTCGGCCTGGTCGACGGGACCAGCGAGACGGCGCTCACGGCGATCGTGCCTGACCTGGTCCGGCCCGACCAGCTGGCCGCCGCCGGCGCCCTCACCGCCGTCACCACGCAGCTGGGCACCATCGTCGGGCCCTCCGTCGCCGGCGTCCTCATCGCCGGCCCCGGCGTGGTCGCCTGCTACGCCATCACCTTCCTGGCCACCGTGGTCCAGGTGGGCCTCATGTGCCTCGTGCGGCGCCGGCCGGTGCCAACGGCCGAGCACCCGCACCCGCTGCGGGCCATGGCCGAGGGGCTGCGCTTCGTCCGCCGCAGCCGGGTGATCACCGGCCTGCTGCTGGTCGACCTCTTCGGGGTGATGTTCGCCCTGCCCTACGCCGTGTTCCCCGAGCTGGGCACCGAGGTGCTGGGCGGCGACGCGCGCAGCGTCGGCCTCATGTACTCCGCTCCGGCCGTCGGCGCCTTCCTCGCCGCCGCCACCAGCGGGTGGGTTGGTCGGTACCGTCGCCCCGGCGTGGCGCTCACCGGCGCCGTGGTGCTGTGGGGGGCGAGCATGGGGGCGGTCGGCGTCAGCGGCGCCCTGCCGGTGGCGCTGGTGTTCCTCGCCCTGGCCGGCGTGGGGATGATGCTGTCGGAGGTGCTCCAGCGGGCGCTGCTCCAGGGGCACACCCCGCCGGCGCTCATGGGCCGGGTGAGCAGCTTCTGGCTGGTGCAGGCGACGGTGGGGCCGGCGGCCGGCAGCGCCTTCGCCGGAGGGGTGGCCTCGGCCGCCGGCGCCGACGTCGCCGTGGTGGCCGGCGGCGTCATCTGCGTCACGGGCGTCGTGGTCGCCGCCGTCGCGCTCCCCGAGTTGCTGCGGGCCGGTCGCCTGACGGGCGCCACCGAGGGCGACGAGGTTGTGGCCGCCGCCGGAGAGTATTAGGGTCACCTAACGAACTTGATTTGGGCACCCTAATTCAAGCGGGTGCGGGACGAGGAAAGGGAAGACAGCATGCGCGCTCACGCATTCCGACGGGGGACCGCGTTGGCGGCCGCCGCCCTCGTCGCCCTGGCGGCGACCGCTTGCGGCAGCGACACGGCGTCGCAGGGGGTCGGGAGCGCGGAGCAGGCCACGACGGGCGAGGCCTTCCCCGCCACCATCGAGCACGCGTACGGGACCACGACGATCGATCGTGCGCCCGCCCGGGTCGTCTCGGTCGGCTACAGCGATCAGGACCCGATGCTGGCCTTGGGCGTCACCCCCGTCGCCGTGCGCGAGTGGTTCGGCGAGCAGCCCGACGCCACCTGGCCGTGGGCCCAGGACGAGCTCGGCGCCGCCGACCCCGAGGTCCTCGACGTGGCCGAGCTCAACTTCGAGCGGATCGCCGGGCTGCGGCCGGATGTGATCGTGGGCGTGTCGTCGGGGATGACCGACGACGAGTACAAGCGGCTCTCGCTGATCGCGCCCACCATCGCCCGGCCCAAGGAGCACCCGGACTACGGCGTTCCCTGGCAGGAGCAGACCCGGGTGATCGGCCGGGCGCTGGGCAAGCAGGCCGGGGCCGACGAGCTCGTGGCCCGGATCGAAGCTCGCTTCGCCACCGCCCGACAGGAGCACCAGGCGTTCGAGAAGGCCAAGGTGATCGTGGTCCGCCCGAGCACCGAGCCCGGCCAGTTCTTCGTCTTCGGCCCCGACGACTCCCGTTCGCGCTTCATGACCGCCCTCGGGTTCAGCATCCCCGACGAGGTCGCCACGCTGGCCGGCGACTCGTTCACGGCGACCATCAGCGCCGAGCAGCTCGAACTGCTCAACACCGCCGACGTCGTGGTGTGGAACGTCGACTCGCCGGCCGACCGCGCCGCCGTGGAGACCAACCCCATCTACGGCCAGCTCGAGATCAGGCGGGCCGGGCGCGACCTGTTCCTCGACGAGCAGACCAACGCCGCCCTCTCGTTCAGCTCCGTGCTGAGCCTGCCGGCGGCATTGGACACCTTGGTGCCGCAGCTGGCCGAGAAGGTGGCGTCCCGGTGAGCGCGTGCGGCCGGTGTCAGCGCACGTCGGCGCCGGCGTCGACCATGACCTCGACGGCCCGCCGGTCGTCGCCGACGGTCAGGTTGACGGCGCGGGTGGCGGCCAGCGGGACGGCGGTGTCATACCCGAGGCGGCGAGCGTCGAGGGCGGTCTCCTTCACGCAGACGTCCTGGGCCAGCCCGACGACGACGACCCGGGTGATCCCGCGCTCGTTGAGCACCGAGCGCAGGTCGGTGGGCTTGTCCTCGCCGGTGGTGACGTCTCTCGCCGTGAACCCCGAGTAGCCGTCCTCGCCGCCCGTGCCCTTGCGCACGACGGGGCCGTCGACGTCGAGGTCGGGGTGGAGCTGGGCCCCCCAGCTGCCGGCCAGGCAGTGGACGGGCCAGATGCCGCCGTCCTTCTGGAAGTGCGGGGTGGCCTCCGGATGCCAGTCCTGGGTGTAGACGACGAGGGCGCCGGCGGCGCGGGCGGCGGCGACGAGCTCGTTGACGACGGGGACGATGCGATCGCCCCCGTCGACGTAGAGGCTGCCGCGGGGGTCGGCGAAGTCGTTCTGCACGTCGACGACGACGAGGGCGGTGCGCTCGTCGAAGGCGATGTCATGGGTCGTGGCACTCATGGCACCTCCATGGAGCTCGCCTGCTCGTCCGCCCGTTCGTCGAGCTCGTCGAGCTGGGCGGCCAGCCGGCGCAGGCCGGGGGAGACGGTGACGGGGTGGGCGGCCGCCCCGGTGAGGGCCTTGAGGGCGTCGGGCAGCGCCGACCACTGGTGTTCGAAGTGCTGGTTCGCGTCGGCCAGCGTGCGCCGCCCTGCGGCGCTGCGCCGGCCGTGGCGCAGGACCTCGGTCAACAGCGGCCGGTGGCCGGGTGAAGGCGGCGCCTCGTCGACGAGGGCCAGGGTGTCGTCCGACCAGTCGGGGGCCCGCCACACCTGCTTGGCGCCGGGCCAGGTCCGCTTGCCCGTCGAGGTCTTGCGCACCGGGCGGCCGTCGTAGGCCACCAGCTTGTACACCGTGTCGAGGGTGGGGGCATCGGTGGACGCTCCCAGGGCGGAGCCGACGCCGAACCCGTCGATGGGCGCCCGCTCCCCGTGGACGAGCTCGTGGATCCGGTACTCGTCGAGCCCGCCACTGACGAAGACCCCCACCGCTCGGAAGCCGGCGTCGTCGAGGCGCCGGCGGGCGCGGTGGGCGAGGGCGGCGAGGTCACCCGAGTCGAGGCGGATGCCGCGGATCTCGACGCCCCGCTCGCGCAGCTCCCTGGCCACGTCGATGGCCCGGTCGATCCCCCGCTCGGTGTCGTAGGTGTCCACGAGCAGGACGGTGGCGTCGCCGAACGCCGACGCGTAGGCGCGCAACGCCTCGGCCTCGTCGGCGTAGGCCTGGACGAAGGAGTGCGCCATGGTGCCGGTGGCCGCCACCCCGTAGCGGTCGGCGCCGGCCACGTTGCTCGTCCCCGCCAGGCCGACCAGGCGGCACATGCGGGCGAGCTTCATGCCGGCGTCGATGCCCTGGGCGCGCCGGAGGGCGAAGTCGACCACGGCCCTGCCGCCGGCGGCGTGGCGGCACCGGGCGGCCTTGGTGGCGAGAATGGTCTGCAGGGTGATCTGGTTGAGCAGGAACGTCTCCGCCAACTGCGCCTCACCGATGGGGGCGTCGACCTCGAGGATCGGCTCGCCGGCGAAGACGACGGTCCCCTCCGGAACGGCTCGCACCGAGCCCGTGAAGCGCAGCTGTCCGAGCCAGTCGAGGAAGTCGGTGCCGAACAACCCGAGCCGCTCGAGCGCGGCGAGCTCGGTCGGCCCGAACCGCAGCGCTTCCAGCCAGGCCAGGGCGTCGTCGAGCCCGGCGGCCACCAGGCAGGAGCGCTGGGCCGGCAACCCCCGCACGAAGAGGCTGAAGGTGGCCGGACGGCCGGCCATGCCCTCCCGGCGGTAGACGTCGACCATGGCCAGCTCGTAGAGGTCGACGAGGAGGGCGTGGGGGACGTCGGCGCTCATCACAGGCCGGCGGTCGCGCTCTCCTCGGGGGGGCTCGGGCCCTCGGTGAGGATCTGGTCGAGGCACCAGTCGGGATGGTCGCTCTCCAGGCGTTGCAGCCAGTAGGGGCTCTCGAACAGGGCGAGCGGGGTGCCGTCCCGGCGGACCAGGACGGTGACGCCGTTGACGGTTCGGAGCCGCTCCATGGTGGCCTCGTCGGTGCGGCGGGCCACCCTGTGGGGGGTGGGAGCGAGCTCGACGGGGGCCCCGAACTCGTGGTGGAGGCGGTGGGCGAAGACCTCGAACTGCATCGGGCCGACGGCGGCCAGCACCGGGGTGGGGTCGCCGTCGGGGTCGCGCAGCACCTGGACGACGCCCTCCTGCTCCATCTGGTCCAGTCCCCGGCGGAACTGCTTGTACCGGCTGGTGTCGCGGGCGCGGGCGCGGGCGAACAGCTCCGGGGCGAAGGTGGGGATGGTGGGGTAGGTGACCGGGTCGGCCTGGTAGAGGCTGTCGCCGATGCGCAGGTCGCTGGCGTTGACCAGGCCGACGACGTCGCCCGGGTAGGCCTCGTCGATCGTGTCGCGCTCGGCGCCGAACACCGACGCCGCGTACTTGGTGGAGAAGGGCCGCCCGGTGGGGCCGTGCGTGACCGTCATGCCCCGCGCGAAGCGGCCCGAGCAGACCCGCACGAACGCCACGTGGTCGCGATGGGAGCGGTCCATGTTGGCCTGGACCTTGAACACGAACCCGGAGAACGCGGCGTCGAGGGCGCGGGGATGGCCGGCGGCGTCGTCGCGGGGCGCCGGCGCCGGCGCCAGGTCGACGACGGCGTCGAGGAGGTGGCGCACCCCGAAGTTGGTGAGCGCCGAGCCGACGAAGACCGGGCTGGTCTCGCCGGCCAGGAACGACTTGACGTCGAGGTCGGCGCCCACCTCGTCGAGCAGGGCGCACTCCTCGGCGGCGTGGTCCCAGGCGGCGCCCTCGTCGTGGGCGGCCCGGCCGGCGTCGACGCGCTCCTCGGGGGCCGCGGTGGCGCCCCGGGCCGTGCGGGCGAAGCGCACGAGCTCTCCGGTGCGCCGGTCGACCACGCCCCGGAAGTCGCCGGGGATGCCGACCGGCCACGTGACGGGGGTGGGACGGAGGCGGATCTGGGCCTCGATCTCGTCGAGCAGCTCGAGGGGGTCGCGCCCGGGCCGGTCGTACTTGTTGAGGAACGTGAGGATGGGCATGCCCCGGGCTCGGCACACCTCGAACAGCTTGCGCGTCTGGGCCTCGATGCCCTTGGCCACGTCGAGCACCATGACCGCCGCGTCGGCGGCGGCGAGCACCCGGTAGGTGTCCTCGGAGAAGTCACGGTGGCCCGGTGTGTCGAGCAGGTTGACGACGTGGTCGCGGTAGGTGAACTGCAACACGGTCGAGGTGATCGAGATCCCGCGCTCCTGCTCCATGGCCATCCAGTCCGACGTGGCTCGACGCCGCCCGGCGCGCGCCTTCACGGCGCCGGCCTCGGCCACGGCGCCGGCGTAGAGGAGGAACTTCTCGGTGAGCGTGGTCTTGCCGGCGTCGGGGTGGCTGATGATGGCGAAGGTCCGCCGGCGAGCGGCCTCGGCGGTGACCGCGTCGAGCGGGGCGAGCGTCATCGTCGCGACCCGGACGGGCGACGCCGCCGCGACGCCTCGCGGCGCAGCATCGTGGCCATGGTGCCGGCCGCCTCGAGCTGCTCGCGCAGCTTTTCGCAGCGGGTCTCGGCCGCCGCCGCGTACATGGCCAGCCGGTCGAGGAGCGGGCCGCGCTCGTCGTCGTCGACGCCCTCGGCCAGCCGGTCGCGCACGTGCAGCAGGTCGCGCATCTCCTCGAGGGTGAAGTCGAGCGGCTTCATGTGCTTGACCAGCCGGAGTCGTTCGACGTCGTCGTCGGTGTAGAGGCGGAACCCGCCGGCCGTGCGCCCCGACGGCCGGACCACGCCGACCTCCTCGTAGTGGCGGATGGTGCGCAGGGACAGCCCGACAGCATCGGCGACCTCGCCGATCTGGTGCATCTCACGCGCCATGGAGCCCGTCACCCATCCATCATACTCTTACGTGACGGTAGGTTGGTCGGCGCGGCCCCTGAACCGCCGCGGCGCCCGCCCCACGGTTTCTGTGAAGCCTGAGGCGCGGTAGGCGGGCCTCAGACGTCGAAGAACACCGGCCTAGGCGGTGACGACGAACGGGAGGATGGTCTCTCGGACCTGACGTTGGCGGGCCAGGAACGAGTTCAGGCTGCGGGAGCTGGCGGCGACGGTGGCCCCCCACGCCTCCAGGGCCTCAGCGCCGGCCGCCGTGACCCGGTACCGCCGGCGGGCCGGCCCGGCGTCGGACTCCTCCCACCACGACTCCACCAGGCCGTCGGCGTTGAGCGTGCGCAGCGCCCGGTACACGGCGCCGGAGTCGACGTTGGCCAGCCCCAACTCCGCCAGCTGCTCCACCAGGTCGTACCCGTGGGTCGGAGCCTCGGTGACCAACAGGAGGAGGCAGGCATGGAGGTAGTTGCGAGGCAGCGCCACGGGGACCTGCGGTGCTCGGTCGTGCTGCAACGTCGTGTCCTCCTTTCGGGTCGACGCCGTTCCGCTCGCCGGAACTTTGTGAAAACTTTCACGTACTGACGACGAGAGTACCACTCAGGACCGGACGCGCACCGTTCTCGGCACGCTTCGGCCCGCTGTGCGGACCAGAGCGTGCCGAGAACGGCGGGGGTGGGGGCAGGGGGCTAGCGGCCGGGGCGGGCCGAGGTGCCCGGGTTCTCCGTCGCCGTCGGGGTGCTCTCCGGCTGCTCCGTGTAGGGGGCGTCCGAGGAGGGGTTGCTCTCGGCCGTCGGCGTGCCCTCCGGCTGGGTGGTCGGGACGCTCTCCCGGGCCGTGGTGCCGGGGTTGTTGCTGGCCGTGGGGGCGCTCTGGCGGGCCGTGGTGCCCGGGTTGTTGGTGGCGGTGGGGCGGTTGGCGGTGCGCTCGGTGGCCTGGGGGGCCTTGGGGGCCGAGTTGCTCACGCTCTCGCCGAACGCCCGGCCGTCCTCCTTGGGCTCGCCGCTGGTGGCCCGCTCGGACACACCGGCGCCGAAGTTGTCCTGCTCGGACCCCTCGCCGTCCTCGCCCTCGACGTCGTCGCCCGCGACGTCGTCGCCGGCCGCGCGGTGCTCGGCGTCCTTGCGGTGCTCGCCGTCCTTGCGCACGTCGTCGGCGCCGCCGGGGATGTCGAGGCCCGACACCTGCTCGATGGCATCAGCCACGGGGTCCTGCACGGCGTTGGGCAGCGTGCCCGTGGCCGCCGCCGCCGAGGCCGACAGGGTCAGTGCCC
>JALYMX010000083.1 GCA_030773495.1 Actinomycetota bacterium
GGGCCGCGCAGCCGCGTCGCCGCGCAGCCGGCGGCGGCCCGGTAGGACGGGGCTACCGGCCCCCGACGCGGTCCGGTCGCCACGGCGGGGCGAGGTTCGAGTACAGCTCCACGGGCACGGTGCCCGAGTCACGCTCGTTGAAGCTCCAGTCCGGCTGCTTCTGTTGGTGCCGGGCGTCGATGAGCGCCTGCCCGCCCCGGATGTCGAGCAGCTCGGCCACCAGCTCGGCGTCCGCCGGCTTCGCGGTCCCGGCGATGTGGGCTTCGAGCTCGTCGCCGAAGTGCTTCACGATGCTGCCGACGACGACCTCCTGCTGCGTCGCCAAGAAGCAGCGTGAGCGCTCCGACACCGTGCGCAGCCGGTGGCGGATCACGTCGTAGTCGTGGGTGTCGCCGTCGGAGTTGCTGACCTTGGACAGCCGGTCGGCCAGCGTGAGGCCGTCGAGCTTGCAGGGTGAGCACTGCCCGCACGACTCGACGGCGAGGAAGCGGGCCACGCCGGCGGCGATGGCCGCCATGTCGACGGTGTCGTCGAGCACCACGAAGCCCGCCGAGCCGATCCCGCTGCCGATGGCGGCCAGGTCCTCGTAGGTCACGGGGGTGTCGATCAGCGAGCCCGGGATGACGCCGTTGGCCACGCCGGACATCACCGCCTTGATGCGCCGCCCCTCCTTGGGGCCGCCGCCGATGGCCTCGATCACCTCGCGCAGCGGCGTCCCCATCCGGACCTCGCCCACCCCGTGGCGCCGGGTGCTGCCGATGATCGTGCACACCGCCGTCCCTGGCGACTTCTCCGTGCCGACGGTGCGGAACCACCCCGGGCCCCGGCTGATGATGCGCGGGACGTTGGCCAGCGTCTCGGTGTTGTTGACGAGGGCCGGCGCCGGCGGCCCGTCGGACTCGCTCGCCGTGGCGATGCCGCGGCGGAACGTAGGGACCACCCGCGGGAAGGGCCAGCGCCCGTCAAGGGTCTCGAGCAGCGCGCTCTCCTCGCCGTACAGGTACTCGTCGGGGCCCTCGAAGACCACGAGGTCCACCCCGTCAGCCCAGCCGGCGTCCTCCACCTCCTCGATGGCCGCCCGCACCCGGGCGATCTCGCCCTCGAAGGCGCGCTTCGTGGCGATGACGACGAGGTCGGCGCCCACCGCCCGGGCGGCGATGAGGGCGCCCTCCACGACCACGTAGGGGTTGCGGCGCAGGATGGTGCGGTCCTTGAACGTGCCCGGCTCGCCCTCGGCGGCGTTCACGATGATCGTGGTGGGCTCGGTGGGCGACCGGTTGCCGGTCACCGTCTGCCACTTGATCCCGGTGGGGAAGCCGGCCCCGCCCCGACCGCGCAGGCCCGAGGCGGCCACGGTCTCGATGATGGCGGCCGGGTCCATCGACCATGCCTGCTCGATGCCCTGGCCGCCTCGCCGGTTGACGTAGTCCTCCAGGGAGATGATCGGCTCCGGGTACAGCACCCGATGCACCAAGGTCACAGGGCGAATTTACCGCCATTGTGCGCACATTCACAAACGGGCCCGCCACCGCAGCGCCGCCGGTTGGCTAGAGTGCCGCCGGCCAGACGTCGAGCACCGAGCGAGCGTCGTGGCAGTGCGGAGGGGAGCGATGCAGATCGGACCGCTGGTCACCCGGGCCGTGCTGACCGTGGAAGAGGGCGACAGCCTGAGCGACACCGCGGTGTGGATGATGGAGCGCGGCGTGGGGTCGGCCGTCGTCGTCACCAACGGCAAGCCGACGGGCATCGTCACCGACCGCGACGCCCTGCGGGTCATCGCCCGGGGCGTGGACCCCAACAGCGTCACCGTCGGCGACTGCATCCTCAAGAGGCTGCGCACCGTCCCGATGACCCTCGACGTGCTGGAGGCGGCCCGCCTCATGCGGGAGAAGGGATTCCGTCACCTCGTCGTCGTGGACGACGAAGGGAAGCTGGCCGGCGTGTTCTCGATGCGCGACCTCATCGTCGGCCTCCTCGAGGAGCGCGGCGTCTCGGCCTGAGTACCGCTAGTTCCGTACCCATCGCGTGTGAATTGCGAAAGGGTGGGGCAGAATGCGCAGCCGTGACCCGCCGACTCCCACGCCTCGTCGTCTCCCTGGCCCTGCTCACCGTGCTCGCCGCCGCCTGCGGCGGAGGAGGCAACAACGACACCGCCGGCGAGGCCGGCCCGGCCGGGCAGGCCGAGGGCCCGACCAGGGCCACCCGGCTGCGCGTGGCCCTGAACGGCTTCGAGAACAACATCACGCCCTTCACGATGTCGTTCGGCGCCTTCCCGAACACCCACGACCTGATGATGCTCGTGCACGACACGCTCTTCTGGTCGCAGGTCAAGGAGGACCCCGAGCCGTGGCTGGCCGAGAGCGCCGAGCCGTCCGAGGACTTCAAGACCTGGACGGTGAAGCTGCGGCCCGGCGTGACGTGGCACGACGGCCGGCCGCTCACCGCCGAGGACGTGAAGTTCACCTTCGACTACTACGAGAAGCAGGCCGGGGCCTCGGGGCGCTATGCCCACCACGTGTTCGACGCGCCGCCGTTCGAGTCGGCCGAGGTGCTCGACGAGCGCACCGTGCGGCTCACCTACGCGGCGCCGGCGCCCCAGTTCGAGATCATGCCCGGCGCCGACCTGCCGATCATCGCCAAGCACGTGTGGGAGAACGTGGCCGAGCCGGCGAAGGCCACCACGCAGCTGCCGGTGGGCTCGGGGCCGTACAAGGTCGTCGAGATCGTGCCCGACCAGCGCTACCGGCTCCAGGCCAACGACGCCTACTTCAAGGGCAAGCCGACGGTCGACGAGCTCGAGCTGGCCATCGTGAAGGACCCGGCGGCCGCCTTCGCCGCCCTGCGCACCGGTGAGGTGGCCCACGTGGCCAGGAACGTGCCCGCCGAGCTGAGCGGGCCGTTCGAGAAGACCAGGGGCCTGGAGGTGTCGAGGGGGACCAACTTCGAGTCGACGCAGCTCTACTTCAACGCCCGCAAGGCGCCCCTCGGCGACGCCAAGGTGCGCAAGGCCATCAGCCTGGCCGTCGACAACGAGGCGCTGGTCAAGACCGTGCTCCTGGGCCAGGGGCGCCCGGGCCACGACAACTACGTCCACCCCGACTCGCCGTGGGCGCTCCCTGACGGCGGCCACGAGCACGATCCCGCGCGGGCACAGCGGATGCTCGACGAGGCCGGCTTCACCGCCAAGGACCCCGACGGGGTCCGCAAGTCCCCCACGGGCACGCGCCTCGAGTTCTCGGTGCTGGTCTCGTCCTTCGAGCCCCAGGACCAGCGGGCCGTCCAGCTCGTCGCCCAGCAGGTCGCACCCATCGGCGTGAAGCTCAACCCCGAGACCCTCGACCCCGCCGCCCTGCGCGAGCGCCGCCGCCCGCCGGGCCCCGGTCAGCCTCCTCCCTACGACGCCTACGTGTCGTCGCTCGAGGCCCACGCTCACGTCGACCCCGACGCCCTCTACTACTTCTTCCACTCCCCGGGGCCGAAGGGGTTCGGGGGGCAGATCACCGGCTTCACCAACCCCCGCTTCGACGCCCTGGTGGAGCAGGCCACGACGCTGGACGACGACGAGCGCAAGCCCGTCCTGCACGACGCCCAGAGGATCCTGGCCGAGGAGACGCCGATGGTGGTGTTCTGGTACCGCGAGGGTGAGTGGGCCTATCGCCCCGAGGCCTACGCCGGGTGGGTGCAGGATCCCGGCCACAGCCTGTTCACCAAGCGCTCGTTCCTCCCCGAGTACGTGGGCAAGGGCGGCGGCGACACCTAGAAGCGTGGTCCTCCACGTCCTGAGGACGGCGGCGCAGTACGTCGCGGTGCTCTTCGCCGCCGTGGTCCTCAACTTCGCCCTGCCCCGCCTGGCCCCCGGCGACGCCATCGACTACCTGCTCCCGCCGGAGGTGGCGGGGAGCCTGACGCCCGAGCAACGTGGCGAGATCCTGGCCCAGTTCGGGCTCGACCGACCGCTGCCCGACCAGTTCCGGAGCTACGTGTCGGGGCTTGTCCGCGGCGACCTCGGGTTGTCGCTGCGTTACCGCCAGCCGGTCGAGGACCTGCTGGCCGAGCGGGTGGGCTGGTCGGCGCTGCTCGTGGGCGGCGCCGTGGTGCTGTCCACCGTCATCGGCGGCTTCGTCGGCTTCCGGTCGGCCTGGCGGCGGGGGACGACGCGCGATGCGGGCGTGCTGGCCGGCGTCATGCTCATCGACTCCATGCCGGTGTTCTTCGTCGCCATGCTCCTGATGCTCGTGTTCTCGGTGCAGCTGGGGTGGTTCCCCATCTTCGGGGCCCTGCCCACCATCGACGGCAGCGGCCTCCAGCTCGTCGGCGAGGTCGCCCGGCGCCTCGTGCTCCCGCTCGTCACGCTCACCCTGGCCCACCTCGGCCCCGTGTACCTGGTTGCCCGCTCCGCCCTGGTGTCCGAGCTCCACGAGGACTACGTGCTCATGGCCGAGGCCAAGGGGCTCCCGGAGCGCACCGTGCGCCGCCACGCCCAGCGCAACGCCTTGTTGCCGCTGTCGACGGTCACGCTGATCGGCCTGGGCGCGCTGGTCGGCGGTGCCGCCGTGGTGGAGACGGTGTTCTCGTACCCGGGGCTCGGGCGCCTCATCTACGAGGCGGTGCTCGCCCGGGACTACCCGGTACTGCAGGGCGCCTTCTTGCTCCTCGCCGTCGGCGTCGTCGCCGCCAACTTCCTCAACGACCTCCTGTACCCGCTGCTCGACCCCCGCGTCCGCCGGCCCAGGTTTGCCGCCGCGTGAGCGCACTCGGCCACGTCGCCGACATCGAGCCCTCGGCGCGGGCGCCGGTGCCGCCC
>JALYMX010000084.1 GCA_030773495.1 Actinomycetota bacterium
TGTTAACGATCACGTGAGTATGTAGGAAGGCGATCACCGAAGATGTAGGTCCTGAGTGCCCTGGGTGGGGCCTTGACAGCAGGGTCCACCAACGAGTCAGGGCTCCCTCCGACGCTGGCGGTTCCGACACCGACCGGCACCAGGAGGAAGCCCGGCTCATGCTCACACAGGGAGAAGACGTGGAGGTCCACGCACTCAGGAAGAGAGGCTGGTCGCTAGCGGCGATCGGCCGTCACATCGGTTGCGACTGGCGAACGGTCAAGGCGTACCTGGAGGGCCGAGAGCCTGGCGCCCGCAGGCGCTCCGAGCCCGACCCGCTGGAGCGGTTCGTGCCCTACCTCAAGGCGCGCTTCGGCGACGACCCCCACGTGTGGGCCTCGGCGCTGTTCGACGAGGTGGTCGAGCTCGGCTACGAGCGCGCCTACCCGAGCTTCGCCCGCCAGCTGCGCCGGGCCGGCCTGCGTCCGCACTGCGAGCCCTGCGCCGGCGTGGCCGGCCGGGACACCATCGAGATCCCCCACCCGGCCGGCGAGGAGATCCAGTGGGACTGGTTCGAGCGCCGGTCGGCGCCGTGGGGCGGGACCGCCTACGTCCTGTTGGGCACCCTGCCGCACTCGGGACGGACCCGGGGGGTGATCGCCCCCGCCACCGACCAGGCGCACCTGATCGAGGCCATGGACGCCGTGCTGCGCCGCCACGGCGGCACGCCCCGGCGCTGGCGGGTGGACCGCATGGCCACGGTGATCGTGCCCGGCAGCGCCGACGTGCAGCCCAGCTTCGCTCCCGTGGCCAAGCACTACGGGGCGGCCGTCGTTCCGTGCCCGCCCCGGCGGGGCAACCGCAAGGGCACGGTGGAGGCCGCCGTGCGCTTCGCCACCGGGCGGTGGTGGCGCACCCTCGCCGCAACCTCGTCCGAGGCCGCCCAGGCGAGCCTGGACCGGTTCTGGGCCACCACCGGCGACGCCCGCCTGCGCAGCCCGTCGCGCATCGAGGACCCGCCGGCTGACGGCGGCGGACCACGCTGGCCGAGCGTGGGCGAGCTGGCCGACACCGAGCCGCTCCTCGCCCTGCCCGCCGCGGCCTTCCCGGCCACCATCGAGGTCAGCGCGCCGGTGGACCACCAGGCCAGCGTGGCGTTCCGGGGCAACCGTTACTCGGTGCCCCCGGGTCTGGCCGGGGTGACCATGACCGTGCGCCAGCGCCTGGGGACCACCACGCTCGACGTCGTCAGCCCGGCCGGGGCGGTGCTGGTGACCCACGACCTGGCCCCGGCCGGCTCGGGGGCCATGGTGCGCACCCCGGCCCACCGAGAAGCACTGGAGAAGGTGGTCCTGGGCCAGTTCAGCACGGCCCGGCCCTGTGACCGCAAGGCCAACCGCCCGCCGGGCGCGGCCGCCCTGGCCGAGCGGGCCCGCCTCCTCGGTGCCGGGGGCGCCGAGCCGGCCGTGGACCTGGAGGCCCTGGCCGAGGTGGTGCGCCTGGCCTTCCCGGGCGCCACCGAGGTGTCGGCGTGAGCGCGGCGTCGGAGTACCAGCGCCTGCGGGCCCACCTGGCCTTCTTGCGCATGGGGGCGGCGGCCGAGGCCCTGCCGGGCCTGTTGGACACCGCGGCCAAGACCGGCCTCAGCCACAGCTCGTTCCTCGAGCGGCTGCTGGGCGTCGAGGTCGACGCGGTGGACCAGCGGCGCCGGGCCAGCCTGGCCCGCTTCGCCTCCCTGCCCTCGCCGTTCACCCTGGCCGACTTCGACTTCTCGGCCCAACCCTCGGTGGACCCCAAGCTCATCGCCGAGCTGGGGACGCTGCGGTTCGTGGAGGACGCCACCAACGTGTTGTTCATCGGCCCGCCCGGGGTGGGCAAGACCATGCTGGCCGTCGGGCTGGGGCACGCGGCGGTGGCGGCCGGGATGCGGGTCTACTACACCACCGCCACCGAGCTGGCCGCCCGCTGCCACCGCGCCGCGCTGGAGGGCCGGTGGGCGACCACCATGCGCTTCTACGCCGGGCCGCGGGTTCTCATCGTCGACGAGGTGGGCTACCTCCCGCTTCCGGCCGAGGCGGCCGCCGCGCTGTTCCAGGTGGTCAGCCAGCGCTACTTGAAGGGCAGCATCGTGTTGACCACCAACTTGGGCATCGCCTCGTGGGCCAAGGTCTTCGGGGAGGACGTCATGGTCGCGGCGGCGATGTTGGACCGCCTGCTGCACCGCAGCGTGGTGGTCAACATCGACGGCGACAGCTACCGCATGCGCAGCCACCGTGCCCGGGCCGAGGCCACCCGCAAGGCGGTGCGCTCCCGTGGATGAGCTCGGAGGGCCCCAGGCCGGTGTGGACGGGAGGACCTCGACGACCTCCCCACCCACAGCCGCCGCCCGTCGCCGACAGGAAGGGAAGGGGGCGCCCATGGGCACCGAGACGGGCACCGCCATCTGTGCGTGGTGCGGCGCCGCCTTCCCGGTGCTCGCCCGCCCTGGCCCCACCCCCCGCTACTGCCGACCGTCGCACCGCCAGCGGGCCCACGAAGCCCGCCGCCAGCCTGCCGGCGACCTCGGCGCCGCCCTCGACGCGCTGGAGGCGGCCCGCGCGGTGCACGCCGAGCACGCCCCCGTCGTGCTGGTGGCCGCCGTCGACGGCGTCCTCCTCGCCGCCGGCGGCCGGGCCAACCCGTCACGTGACGATTCCCCGTCGCCAGTCCTCGCCCAGCCCTCCACGGGCCCCGCCGCCGGCACGGGAGGCGCCGCACCGCGCCGGCCGCGGCGGTCGCGGCCGAAGCCCTGGGCGATGGTCCGCTATCCGAAGCTGGGACGGCCCGACCAGCCCGATTGGGTGTACGGCCACGCTCCCACCGAGGCCGGCGCGCGCCGTGGCCTGGCCACGTTGCGCCGGACCTTCGAGCGCGCCCACACCTACGCAGAGAGCGACCGCTGGGCCTGGGCCGTCGTCCACGATCCCGACGTCCGCCTGGTCAATCTCGTCACCGTGACAGCCTCGACGAACACGCCCAACGGCGACCAGAGAACCATCCCAGCACAAGGAGGCGGGGAGGAGGTGATGGCGCCGGAGGGCTGATCCACCTACCATCTCGGCAACCCACCCAGGCCCCCGGGACCACCGACATTTTCGGTGATCGCGGACCTACATTTTCAGCGATCCGCGACATTTTCGCCGAGTTCCCGATACCCCCTAGCCTAGCCAGATACTCGTCGCGTGCAGAGCGTCGCTCTTCTTCGACAGCGACGGTCTCGTCCTCGACCTGTTCTACCGGCGTCGGCGCCCAGCCCACTTTCCTGGCCGGGTTCCTCGACGTCTTCGTGCCCGATCGGGGGGGGGTGGTGGGAGCGACCTTCGCCGCTTGGAGCGATTCACCGGTGGTACGGCGTCGTCGCTCATGCGCACCGTGCCGGATATCGCGACATTCGGCGCGCGTCTGCGGGAGCGCGGCTCCGACGACGACACGGCTACGGCGTGGGTTGAAGCAACGATTGCCCCATCGCCACCAGCGACGGTCAGTTCTCGGGAACGATCTTGGCGAACTTCGCCCAGCCCCCGTCAGGGGACCACCGGAACCCGTCGCCTGTTGACCACGTGCTGATCGCCCACACGCGGGTTACCTCCTTGGGAAGTTGAGGAGCCCTCGTCGGCAAGGGGGCGTCGTTCCGCATGAGAAGCTCGCTCGCCGAGAACGGGGCCGTCGTGAACCCGGGAACCAACACGAAGGCGTGCGTCTCGACGGCGCCCGACGCGTCGAGCTTCTCCCGAACGTCCCGCTGTGCGGCCTCCTGGAGAAACTCACCGAGCCACTCAGCCAAGCCGTCGCCGGTGTCAGCCACGAGGCCCCCTGAACGCTCGAGGGGCAGCTCCAGTGTGATGTAGATGTTTCCTGGATAGTCGGTGCCGCTTTGCTGTGCGTTCACGATGCCAAGCTCCTTGGCAACAGGATCAAACGGACCATCGAACCGGCCGTGGGGAGGGCCCGGACGGATTTCCCCGACCTCCAGCTTCTCCAGCTGGCCGAGGAAGCCCGGGAGCTCCCGCTTGAGGCGCCGAGCGCGGGCGCAAGGATCGAGCGCGACGCTCCACCCACCCTCGAGACCTTCGACCTGCCAGCGCCCCCCGCTGTTCATGATGTTCCAGAGTTCAATGGAGGGGGCGTCAGCGGCGGCGGTGATCTCGACGGCGGCTACGGAACGGTCGTCGTGAAGAATGTCGAGGTCGTGCATCGCGGGGCGAGAGCCATCGTCGTGCTGCACGACCGGCACACCAAGCGCCTTCTCGATCATCAACCGTGCCCACTCTTCCTCAGGTCGCAGCGTCTTGCTCATCCTGGCCGACGCTACGCCGTCGTAGCCCGTCTGCGTCCGACCCTTCCTATGACCGCCTAAGTGAGCATAACGATCACGACGACAGTCGGGCCGATTCCAGCGAGGCCCACAAAAAGCGTTCCCTTCCACCAACTTCGATCATTTGGGATGGCTTTCAACGCTGCGGCTGGATCGGCAGCAACTAAAGAAGCAGCCCGGCGAAGTGCGGCCGGTCTCCAAAGTTCTTTGCGTACGCGGGCTTCGCCGATTGCAAGCACTCGCTGCCATAGGCGCAAGTTCGGGTACCAGCGTCGAGCAACTCGAGTCTCGACGCGGGCCGCGAGAAGGAGACCGACCTGGCCGACTACAACAACGGGGAGCAGCGCAAGTAGCGACGCGCGGCTGAGGACGATGAACAGCACGCCGGCAAGGACGAAGAGGCTGAGTCCGGCAAGGAGCAGTAGCGCTTCGCCTGGTGTCTCATACAGATCGCGATCGTTCACGGCCCCATGATCCCCGACCTGTGAGCTTCCGGAGATGCGCAACACTGCGAGTCGGCGCCCGGGCTACTGACCGACGGAAGAAGCGCGACGGATTGCCCGGCTCGCGCTCGCGCCGCTCCTCGATGCTCCGCTACAGAATGACGTCAGCGCGGTGCCTGTCCACTACATCGGGCCGGTCGCCGGCATCGCCGGATCTCTACGGCCCCCTAAGGGTCGAACTGGCTGGGCCGCCGCTCGCCGACCTCACAGTGGTAACAGCGGTCGACTTCGTCGGACGCCTTGTACCACTCGTGGTCACCGCAGTCTCGCCGTCCCTTGGCGAGCACGCCGAGGTTCACGAAGAACCACGGGAGGCGTCCCCGGACCGCTGTGCGCAGGCGGTACTTGCCCCTAGCCATCGCACCACGATGCCATCGCGATCCGGATCGTTGCGTCAGGAAGCCCGACTGGTTGGCGAGTTGGACCGAGGGGCGACAGCCGCGGATTCCCCGGACCGAGCGCACCGAGCTCGCCGAGGAAGCGCCACAGATCGTCCATCAAGCGGCGGGGCCGTCGCGGCGGTGCACGGCGCTGACGGCCCCCATCGATCGGAACAACGCCGTCCGACGGTAAACCGATGACTTCGAACGCCGGGCCGGAACTCGTAGTCGTTCGCGGAGCCGCCTCCACTTGGCGCCAGGGTCAACCCATCGATTCAACCCGGGAGTTGAGGTCCATAACGATTGCGGCGACGGCGCGATTGCTCGAACGAACGAACGGACTTGGTGGACACAGCGCTAGAACGTTCAAGGTACGCCCATCTCGCAGATCCAAGAGGGTCGCGGGACCTGGGAACAGCGCCCTGCTGCCGATCCTGAACCGCTCGATCTCGTTCCAGTCGAAGCGATAGGTGCGGAACGGGTTTCGTAGCACAAGCGCTGCCTCGTCCACGTAAAGTCCCGCTCTCCACCCGCGAATTGCAATCACTAACGCGACCAGCGCGACGATATAAGCAACAATAACCGTGGGATCAGTCGAGTCCCGGGTATCGACGCCGGACGGGCTGTCATTACTCACGGAGACGACGCCCACCGCTAGAGCAAGTGCGGAGCCAGCAAGAATCACGTTGTTCTCGCGCCTACCAATCCGCGTCATCGCAAGGCCGGGATCCCAAGCGCCTGCACAAGGTCTGAAGGAGGCACCAAGAGGATCCGGGAGTTCGAAGAACACACGACGGCCCGCGGTAGGAGTAAGGTCCGGCCTGAACCCGCCAGCTTCCGCTGCACCCCGATGACGCTAGCGCCTGCTTGACCACGCTTGCTCCCGGCTTGCGACTCGGATGCGGCGCACATCTTGCCCGGAGTGGCTCGACGGCGCGTTCTCTATGGATGGCGCAGATCGCTCCCGGGGCTACCCATGCCGGGGCTGTCGCCTCATCGCTCGGAGAGCGTTCCGATCGGAATGGCGACACCGGCGTCGTAGGAGCAGGCCCAGGACGCCGCCCCGCGCACGAGCGATGGTTGTAGCGGATGCTCAGAGTTCTGTGGGCATGGTGGCCAGGGGTCGACGAGTTCGTCCGGCCACAGGTTGTCTGCAACGTCCTGAGCGATCGCAACGAGGACGTCCTCGAACTCAGGAAGCGACAGCTCGTCGGAGGGATCCACCCACGTGCCGACGGACCCCCAAGGAACTCCGCCCTCGCTGACGTGGCATATCGGGCTTCCGTCCTCGTCAGTGAAGTGGACGGAGATCTGCGGGAAGCGGGTCCTGAGATCGGCCTGAAGACGCCGGGCGATCTCAGCGAGGGCGTCGCTGCCGTTCACGGAACCATCATCGCGAAACCGCCCGTGATCACCGCGACCGCTGGTCCCCTCGCGGCTTCTACGTGCGAGCCGACTCGGCTGCGGCGGGAGGACTTCGACGCCGCGAGGCGGCCACCGTCGCTGCGCTCGCACCGAGGAGGAATCCCGCTATGGCAAGTCGAGGGCGAGCCCTCTCGCCGCACCACGGCTCCTGTCCTCCACGGACCTCGTACTCTTGCATTTCCGTGCCCACCGTCACGGCCCAAAGCCGGAGTTCGTCCTTCGGGCCCTCTCGCCCAGGCGCTCACGAGCGGAGGCCGGCAACGGGGTCGGACCCGACCAGCAGCGTCGAGATCGATTGAGATCCTGAAGGGGACAACCGCGAGCGCCGTGCCGGCTGCGGCGATGACGAGGCCCCTACAGCGAAGAGGCGACGACGCCCGTACACGAGCACATTGTGCCCGTTGCGGGCGTCCCCCACGAATCGATGCTGCCGCGGAAGATTGTTCGCCAGAGCGCCTGAGCACAATCTCCGATGTTGGCCGCGGCTCCACTACCGCTGGCACTGCTGCTCCCAGCCATCTGGCAGCGGCTCGTCCACATCGGCTCGTGCTACAACGTTGCCGTTGTCGACTCGACGCACCTCACGCGGCCCGACGAGGTGTCCGGCCGGCGGAGTGCCATAGATGACCCGACAGTTTGTCTCCGCACTATCCTTGAGCTCGTCGGTCTTCGACCACGAACGACGCCACGGCTACCAATACGGAGCGCTCGGCGGTTGGGGCTTCGTTCCCGCGTACTTCACCGCTCACGCGATCCAGGGGCAGTGCAACGTGTTCGAAGGCAGCGCTGGCTTCCGCCGTGGCAGCTACAGCTGCTGACGATGCCCACCGAACCGCGCCTCCTTCGCCGACTGGCCATCGCAGCCCTTGTCGTTGCGGCCGTGATCCCGTTCGTCGGCGGCATCGGAGCAATGACGACTGCCATCTCCGTTGGTGTTGCTCGCGTTTTGCTTGCCCTCGCCATCGTTCTCGCTGCCTTCGGGATCGTCACCCTCGTCCGGCAACGCTGATCCTCCGTCAAGCGTTCCGCGCTGTGGACAACCACAAGTGCAAGAGTCGTAATGGAACGGCCGGCTATGGAGCCACATGCGAAAAAAATAAAAAGGGTCTCTCGACCGCCTCCTGCGGCCGGGCGGCGTGGTGTTCGTGGAGGACTACCAGCCCTCCGCCGTGGCGCATGCGGTGAGGTTCTGCATCACGAACCTGGGCTGGGAGCTCGAGGAGGTGACGCCACCGGAGGAGGTCCACCAGTGGGCCGTAGTGCGCACGCGCGAGCCCGCCCGCGCGCCTTCGACCACTTCGCCGATTTCTGAGCGTGGACAACTGCGGTCGTGACAGGGAGAGTGGCCGCCAACGCATCGTCGCGCCCGAATGCCCGCACTGGCGCCCGGTAGCTTCCAGAACAAGCGCGCCAGAACGCGGATGCGCTAGAGAGTCGCGCCCGGCAGAGCGCGCGCAGGGGGCCGTCGGCGACGGGTGGAAGCATCATGTCAAGTGCGAGGATTTCCTGACCGGAGTCGCTTCGCTACGTCGTCGGCCCTTTCCCAACCCTCGATCTCCTCCAGAGCCGCCAGTGCGGCGCCCGCTCCCTCTACGAAGGCCAAGAGGACGGCCTCTACAAACTGGTGCTGAACCTTCGTCCGCGGCCAACTCCACAACCACGGTGATCCGTGCTCGTCCAAGTAGGGGTCGCTGCGTCGACGCGGCGGACGGTAACCACGTCTCACGAGGGCCAGAAGCTGCTCGGGGGAATCGATTCTCTGAAGGAATGGCAGCAGGTGCTCGAAGAGAAGTGAATGCATGTCTGGAGGGACCGCCGTCCGCACCTGCTCTAGATCCCACCATCTATCGCCGCCTCCGAAGTCACCGAGTCTCCCGAACACCGCACAGTGACTCGACGAGTACATGGGCAATTCTTCGCCGTACACGAGTGTCGCCCACCGCTCTGGAGTGACACCCCAATCGATGGTCATGTCACCAGTGCGATGCTTTGACCCTGAAATCTCGATTACCTGCACGAGGTTGTTCCGTTTGCGGTTCCACGTCCACCGGTTTCGCTCGAAGCCGGGAAGCAGCGGGTCAAGTGCCTCGGCGAGGATGGTCTTCGCTCCCTTGGGCACGGCTATCGCTCGCCTAAGCGCTTCCGTTGTTGGGCATCGACCGTCTCTCCTCGACTGTGTGACGTTCCGTTGCGGACGTGACACGCGGCGATCAGTTCCTCGGGCGTCCGTCTGATCGTCATTGGTCCTGCGAGGGAGGTGGTCATCGCGTTCGAGTGGAGCCACACCGGTGCTGCGCAGACCGGGCACTTCCCGTTCGGCTTCGAGAGCTCGGCCTCCTGCCAACCCAGGAGCCATTTTGAGAGTCGACGCAGGGCCCTCGGCATTGACGCAAGGGTGCCACGCTCGGAGGTCGCCGTTCAGCCGCCGCTTCGGGTGGTCGCAACGCGGCGCCTCCCTCAGAGGGTCCACCTTCGACGCCTGTCGGCGAAGCGACGCCCGCACATTTTGCCCGGGATGGGCGCTCGGCAGTCGCCGGCGCATAGCTACAGATCGACGCTCGACGACCGCTGATAGGTCCGGGGCGCAACGGCACCGGCTGAGCTGGGCAAGGCGGGCCTATCGATTTCCTCGTTGGTCTTGCCCTCGGCCACCTTGCGGTCGTAGGAGGCCCGGCCCTCGGAGTGGGTGTGGCGGATTGGGGTGATGGCGGCGATGTGGATGGCGTGGTTGAGCTGACGGCTGCCTCGTCTCGACAGTCGGTGCACGACGCGCCCCGCCGGAGGACACGTCGATGGGGTACGTGCCGGTGTAGGTGGCGAAGTGATTGCGGCTGGCGAACCGGCGGACGTCGCCGGCGTAGCCGATGGCCATGGCCGCCACCACCGGTCCCACACCGAACACGTCGGTGACGGTCGTGTTGGCGGCCACCACGGCGGCCTTGCCGCGGACCTTCGACTCGCGCATCTGACCCAAATCCGCGAGTAGACGGTGGGAGGGCTGTCCGAAAGCAGTAATGAGCGCCCGGTCAGGAGCCGTGCACGCGTCAGGGCGCAGGGAGCCGACGACGTGCGCGCTCCACCAAGGGTCCGGGCGGTGGGCTTGTTCCGGCCGGGGCACAAGGGCGGCAGCCGGTTCAGCGCCGGGTGATCAGGGTCCGGCGGAGGGGAGGGCCCGCAGCGCGCACCAGGCGGTGAGGAACGAGCCACGGCGGTGGACCGGCGACAGCCGCAAGACGATCCGCCGGGC
>JALYMX010000085.1 GCA_030773495.1 Actinomycetota bacterium
TGCCTTGTGGCCGTCGAAGCGCCGAGAGGCCGACTTGCGCCCGTGGCGCATCTCCGGGTCGGAGTGCGACACCACCCGGTCGGGGGCCACGCCGTGGCGGAGGCGGGCCTTGCGGTCCTCGTCGAGCTCGACGTCTTGGTCGACGGCGGTGGCCAACAGGTCGGCGGCCTCGGCCACGGCAGGGTCGTCGCTTGCTCCCACGGCGGCCAGCAGGGCCACGGTGAGGCTCACCAGCTCGTCGAGGTGGCCCCGGCGGCCTTCGGCGTCGTCCCAGTCGATGTCGGGCTTGGCCGCCCCCAGCGCTCGGGCCCGGGTGGCGAGGCCGGGGTCGAGGTCGTCGCCGGCCACCCGGGCCACCTTGGCGGCCAGCTTGCGAACCAGCTCGTAGGTGTCGGCCACCGCACCGGCGCCGTGCACCGGGGTCGAGTCGATCAACGCCGTGACCTTGCCCCCCAGCACCCCGGCGGCCACCGCCTTTTCCACCGTGCGGCGCAGGATGGCCTCGTCGCCGTCGTGGAGGACGAGGCGGGCCCGGAACAGGCTGAAGGTGCGCGGAGCGATGCCTTCGAAGTCGTCGTCGACGCCCATGGCGGCTTTCCAGTCGGCATCCACGCGGGTGCGCCTCGACGTCTCGGCGTCGGAGCTGATGCGGTCATTCGCGGCGCACAGCAGCGCCCGCATCATCACCGACGGGGGAATGGAGGGCCGGCCGTGGGTGGGCGAGTAGCAGCGGGCGAAGTCCTCGTCGGACACGAGCTCGTCACCGTGGTCGGCCAGGCGCTCGTAGAACGAGCCCTTGGTCACCAGGTGCCGACGCACGTGGCGAGTCTGAAGCAGCGAGCCTTGGGCATCAACCAGACCGAGCACACCGACTCCCGGGGAAGTGGAGGATTACGTCGCTGTCATTCTCCCAAACGGCGCCGGAGATCGCGAGCACCGGGCCCGACTTTGTGCCGGGTCACCTAGAGGCGACTGACTGTCACCGGTGATCTCGACGTGGACGCTGTTGATCTCGTCGGGGCCCTACTTCAACAGGTGGTGCGTCATCGTCGCCGACGGTGACGTGAGGGATGAATGGATGGTCTCGGGGCTCGGAGATGCGACTGCCGTGGGTCGGTGTTCGCCTGGTATCGCGACCAAAGACCGACCGCGAGTGGTGCCACGAGGCGGCGACCCAGCACCGCCAGCTCTATCGGAACGCCTCGCCGAGCCGATAGGAGAGGGTCACGGCCGCCGGCCACCCCACGCGAACAAAAGCGTCAAGGACGCGGCGGACTGCGGTCAGCACGTCTGCGTCGGTGGCGACGATCTCTCGGAAGTCTGCGAGGTACCGGGCGATGAGCGTCACGGTCTCGTTCGCCGCCATGCTGTCGAACGTGTAGGCGTCGCCGGCGCTGACCGCCCTCTCCACGAGCAGGAACGCGGTCCGTGGGTCGGCAGGAGCGAGGTGCGCGAGCGTCTGCACCATGTGGTGGACGATCCGCGGCTCCCGAAACTCGGTCAGCTCCTCGATGACATGGAACGCTTCCGCTGCGAACCCTTCCGCGGCCGGCACCGGCGTGCGCTCGGTGTCGCCCTTGGTCCCGAAGGCGCCGGAGGCGAAGTACAACTGGTTGATGATGGCGTCCGCGACCCGGTAGAGCTCGACGGCTTCGGCTGGTCCGGTCGCGGCCCGCTCTTCCTCGAGCGAACGGGCGGCGCTCCGGACGAGCTCGAACGCGCGTCCACGCTCCGCCGCTCGGGTCGCCGGAAGGGCGAGCCATGGTCGCATCAGCCCGAAGAGCCGCCGGCCGGCGAGGCGCAGGATCGGCTTGGCGCACCACGCGCGGACGAGTTCCGTCGCCACCGGGGTCTCACGACCGACGGCGAGCCATAGCGCCAACGACAGGAGCGGTTCCAGCGCGTCGGAACCGCCGTGGTCGGACGCGAGCCGGCTTTGCCAGAGTTCGTTCGCCACGATCTCGCCTAGAACACTGTCCACAGCGTCCGGCGCGCCGTTCGCCAGCGGAGCGAGCTGATTGGTTAGCCCTGAAACAAGCACATAGCGGCTGTCGGGCCTGGGGCGTGGATTCGTAGCTGCTCTGCAAGTGGCCGCAGTCCGCTTTGCCGGTCGTGTTGAGGCTGTGGTTCGGCGGCGAGAAGACGACCATGAGGCGCAGTGAGGTCGGGGGCCGGTTTGCGGAGTCGCTGGGGTGGAGCCGGCATCGGCTCGGGACAGAGAGCAGGGCCCGGGCGGCATCAGAGGGCGTCGAGCAGACGGAAGAACGGCCCCAACCACGGGTTCCAGGCCTGGACGCGCCAGCGAACGGCCCGGGCGCCTTTGACGATCTGGCAGGGAATGTCGATGAAGGCCTGGCGGAAGGTGCGGAACTCCATGGTGAGCAAGCGCCGCCGCTGGTCGCCGTGGCGGTCGGCCCATCGGGGGCAGATGGGCAACAGGAGGGCGCACCAGGCCTTGATGGTCCAGGCCAGGGAGGCCATGACCATGTAGGCCCAGTTGGCGTTGAGGGTGTTGACCGGTGCGTGCAGGGCGCGCACCCCACCCTTGAGCTGGGCGATGAGGTTCTCCTGGTTGCAGCGGGAGCGGGCCTCGGCAACGACTTGGTCGGCGCTCATGGTCCAGTCGTTGGTGATGTAGAAGAAGTAGCGGTACTCGCAGAACAGCACGTTGTCGCCCCGCTCGGTCGAGATGTTCTTGCGCAGGGCGACCACCCGGTAGTCGCGCTTGCACTTGCCGGGCCGGTAGGGGAACTCGACGACCTCCTCGCTCACGGGGCGCAGCACCTTGTAGCCGCGGGAGCGCACGACGGCGTCTTTCACGTTGGTCGGCCGGGTGCGGGGGCGGGTGGCGATCTCGCGCTCGGCCCGGGCCGCCAGATCGCGGTAGACGTCGTCGGGGGTCTGTTCGGCCCGCCTGACTAGGTTGGCCCGGGCGTCGTATCCGAACACGAAGCGCACGCCGTCGCCGTCCCAGCGGTCGAACTCGGTGGTCAAGGAGAAGTCGGTGTCGCCCCGCAGCAAGATGTCGGTGAAGCCGGCCCGCCGGCACAATGCGATGGCCCGGTCGTAGAGGGGGATGACGCCCTCGTGGGAGGGCCGGTTGGCACCGTGAAGGGCCAGGTAGAGAGGCTCGGCGGTGTTGGCCAGGGAGACCATGAGGGCCGAGTAGCCCCAGGTGCCGTTGTAGGCGATGTCCATACCCTGTTTGCACTCCCCGTCGGTGCCCACGATGCTGGCGTCGGCGTCGATGCGGGCGGTGGTGGCGAAGAACGCGTCCGGCTGGCGGGCCCAGACCCTTTCCCGAGCGGCGTTGATCGCCTCCTGGAGGGCCATGATCGACCCCTCGTCGAAACGACGGCAGAAGTCCCCGGCCGTGGTCGGGTCGGGCAGGGCCTCGGCCCCGAGGCCGTCGAGGAAGACACGGTCGCCCCGGCGGGCCTCGATGTCTTCCAGCCGGGTCCCGCCGCACAGCGCGTTGTAGGCGATGTTCAGCACGTGGTCGGACTCGTGGTAGGGGCGGTGCTGGGCCAGTAGTTGCACCGAGTCGTCGATCTCGGCGGCCAGGCCGACGCCCTCCACCAGGCGGGCGATCATGCCCATGCCGCCGTGGGCGACGCCCTTGGAGCGCTCGGCGTAGTCGTAGCGGATCCTCGCTCTGCCCAGCACCGGACCGGTCGGGTTGGGGGCGACCGCGTCGGCCAGCCGGCGCTCGATCACCCGCTGCTCGCGTGCCAGCTGGCGGCGCAACTCCCGCTTGGCTCTGCCCATGTCCATCAGTCTGCGACTGTAGGAGTCGGGAGAGGTGGACCCTCGGCCAAGATGGGGGCAAGGAGGTGGCCATGGGGCCGAGCGCCGCTGAACGCAGGGCACAAGCAGCCATCGCTCGCCGCCTCGGCGAGGCCGGCTTCGCGCTCCCCGGCACCCTCATCG
Source organism: Actinomycetota bacterium (assembly GCA_030773495.1). Taxonomy (GTDB): domain Bacteria; phylum Actinomycetota; class Acidimicrobiia; order Acidimicrobiales; genus JALYMX01. Next base: position 3,931 of record JALYMX010000085.1, read on the forward strand.
AGCGGGCGATGCGGTGCGGCAAGCCAAACTGCGGCTGCAAAGCCGACCCCCCACGGCTGCACGGGCCCTACCACCAGTGGACTCGCAAGATCGACGGCAAGACTGTCACCGTCAACCTCACCGAGGAGCAGGTCGCCCGCTACGGCCCCTGGTTCGCCAACGCGCGGGCGCTGCGCGCTGCGCTCGACGAACTTGAAGAACTCTCGCTGCGCATCGCCCAACGGGAAGAGGGCTGGAGGTGAATGCGCCCGGCCCAGGGCCGGTTCCGTTCACCTCAACTGGCCACGCGATGGGCCTCACCCCGTCACGATGACCGTTGAAAACCGGGCCTCGCTGCCAACCTCACCGGGCCAAGCCGCCGACTTGCGCTTGGTTCAGGGTTAGCACCGCGGCGACGTGGGCGTCCGTCTCCGTGAGCAACCGTGAGCGCACAAGCGCGAGCGTCCGCTCTCGGTCGGGCTCGATGAAGCGGATCGCGTAGGCCGCGTGCAGCCTGTCGACCCGGTCGTCTGCTGTGAGCGCGTCCCTGACGACTCGCGTGAGCGCGGGCCCATGTGTCGACTCCCGCCACTCGGTTCGGGTCACCAACCGCGCTGCGGCGGCGATGGCGTTGCGTCGCGCTGTGGGGGACCACGACATCACCGGGCTCACCGCTCCTCGGCTGCCGCGAGGACAAGGTCGACCACGAGGTCGCCGACTGCTGTACCCGGCACGACCGACGACGCCTGCGACAGGCGGTCGGCGGCGCGGGTGATGAGCTCCTGCACCGGGCCGGCATCGACCGACCCGGCCTCTTTTACGGCCGCGCAGAGAGCGGGCGCGAGCGCGGCGACGCACTCGTCGGGGACAACCTCTTGGGCCTTGTGGAGCGCCCGCCGCAGCTCGTCGAGTGCTGCTTTCGCGGCGGTGGTGAGGGTGGCGTGGACGTCCGCGCCGACGATGTCCTGCAGGTCGGTCGGTTGCCACGAAAGGTCGACGTCAGCGGGTTCTGGGATGGTGGACGGTCCTCCTCTCGCAAGGATGGCTTCGAGCCGCGACCGCAGGTCGGCACCCTGTACATGGCCTGGCTCGAGGCAGCCGAGCAGCTGGTCGAGCGCCTGTTCGCGCCACTTGGCCATGTCCTCCTCGTAGAGGTCGGCTGCACGTCGGATCGGGGTTTCGAGGAGTTCCTCGTGATCGCGAGCGTCCAACGCCGCAGTGAGCGACTTCATCAGCCGCCCGGCGGCTGCGCGCGTCTCGGAGTCCTTCAACAACGCGCCGGAGGCGAGGACGGGCGCGACTCTGAGGCGCCACTCGGGGATTGTCGCCGCGGCGTCCAAGAGTCTTCGCCAGAACTCGGGGTGGGCGATGGACTCGATCATCGCCTTCATGACTTGCTCCGCCTGCTCCTCGTCTAGCTGCGTCGCGGCGAGCGTCGCGAGGAAGGACTCGACGATCTTCACGGACGCGCCGTGCCCGTCGCTGTATTGGAGATCACCCGCGACCGGCCACAGCGTGCCATGGGCGCCGAAGGCCTCGATGGGATCGCCGTCGGTGTTGTAGTTGTGCCCGGCGTGAAGGACCGCGGCCACGACGGCGGTCGCGCGGTGCAGGCCGACGCGTTCCACGAAGGGGGTGAACTTCTCACCGCAGAGCCACCGCACATCGTCGAAGTCCTGCTTGCGCGTGCTGGTCAGATTGAGCACGCCTCGCGCGATGTAGGTCGTCTCGTCGCTCTCGTCGCCCCATGTCCACACCGTCAGCATGACCTCGGTGGCCGTGTCCGGATCGCCGTCGGCGAGAATCTCGATCCCCTCGACGTACTGGCGGAGCAGTTCGGCCCCGCAGATCGCGAGAGTCGCCTCCTCGATGGACCGGCGGATGGTCTCCCCGACGGCCGGGTCCACCGTCACGGCCGCCGGCAGGAACCGTGCAACCCGCGAGGCGAGCCACCCGCGCTCGGCTGGCGCAGTGAGGCACAGCTCCATGAGGCGCGCAGCACTTTCGGCGCGAACGGCCGCAGCGCGTGCTGACGGCGTCAGCGTCTCGATTGTGTCGAGCTGGAGGAGCAGCCGGAACAGGGTCTGCCCGGTCGTCGGGTCGAACGCCGCCTCGAGTGTTTCGACTGCCGCAGTCGTGACGCGCGCCCAAGCGGACATCGCGGCAGCGAGCCCGTCGACGAGTCGCGGATCGGCGGCGTCCATCGCTCCGCAGATCCACGCCGTGACTGTGGTCGCAGTTGCGGCGTCGCCGGCGAACATCGCGGCAAGCCACGCCACGTCAGCGGGCGCGGAGACATGTTCGGTCGCCACGCGGGCTGCGGCCACCCCGGCGACCGGATGGTCGGCGGCGACCAGGTCTCGGATGACGCGCGCGAACGTCTCGTGACCGGGGTCCGCATGCCAGACGTCGGCCAGGTGCAGGTCCAGGCTCGGTCGCGCGACAACCTCGAGATTCGGGTCGGCGCTCAGTGCCTCGGCGAGCCGTGAGTCGCCTCCGGAGGTGAGCACGATGGCCGCAACCGCGAAGTCGAACAGGATGTGGTGCGAGTACAGGACGACGGAGGAAGCGTCGGCAAGCAACGCCGGCGGGGCCTCATGCAGGACGCCGTCGTGCAGCAGCTCGTCTAGTCCGTCCAACAGGGTGTCGGGGACGACCGAGGAGCTCGCGCGCAGCCGGCGGGTCTGCAACATCTCCCAGGTCAGCGAGGCGAGAACACGCACACGGCTCGTGCCTGCGGGTGCGTCGACGACGCGGAGGCGCCAATAGCGCTCCAGCAGCTGCAGCTGGTCCCGGGTGTCAGCGAGCGACGCAACGCTTGCGCCGGCGTTCAACAGCTCGATGGCGAGCCGAAGGTTGAACGGGTTCCTCACCAAGTCGGCGAGCCCGGGGGAAGCCCCGCTCAAGAGCCTTGCTACCGCGGAGGACGCGGAGGCGATGTGAGCCAGGTCGTCGTCGGACAGATCCCCGAGGAGGTAGTGGCGGACCAGGGCAAGGTCGTCCGCCTCGTGCTCCGATCCCGGTCGGAGCGGCTCACCGGAGAACGCCTTCTGCCACCCGACGCTGTGCCGCAGGTCGAACCGGCGCATGCTCGCGATCACCCGCCAGCGCGAGCCGACGAGCGAGTCGCAGAGCGTGGTGAGCCAGGTCGTGCCCTCTCCTCGGGCCGCATCCAACCCGTCGAGGAGGAGCGTCGCGCGTCCGGCACCAGACCACGCCCGGAACGTCTCGAGCAGGTCGCCGACCAGTCCCAGCTCGGTCCGAACCCCAGCCGACGTGCGCGGCAGGGTGTCCACCGTGAGGACCACCACATCCTCCGCGACGGCGAGCCTTCTCGCTAGCTCGTAGATCACTCCCGACTTGCCGCAGCCAGGATCTCCGACGACGACGAAACTCCCGTCCGCTGCAGCGAGCTCGTCTATGGCGGAACGGTCGCAGTGGACCGGCCCAGCCGCGGTGGGAAGACTGGAGTGAGCCGCAAGGCCTTGCGTCGCCGCCTCGGTGAGGCGCCGCAGCGTCTGTATGTCCGCGGCGTGCCGGCCCGCCGGGCCTATCGGGGCACCTGCGGCGTCGAGCGACGCAGCGATATCGACCCGCCGACGCCACGCCCGGCCGCGGGCAAGGGCTGCGCCGAGGTCCCGGAGGGCTGTCCATGCCTGCATGTCTCGTGCAGCGTCGAGGAGGACGGAGCGCAGGTGCGCCATCGCAGTCGCTCGATGAGCACCGTCCTCGGCAAGGTCGAGAACATCGACGACGAGGACCCGCAGGAGCCGTCGGACCTCGGCCTCACCGGGTTCCACGCAGGCCGCAGAGGACCACGCAGCGCGAATGTGGCCCAGCAACGTGGCGAGTGCCGTCCTTTGGACCGCGCTGGTCGCAGCAGATGGGATCGGCATGGCCTCTGGGAGCGTGCGGAGCCGGGAGGTGACGGTCGAAAGTTCCCGGACGGGTTGACTTGACCGTCCGTCACCGGCGACCACCAGCCGGTCGCGGCTCACGTCGATCGGGCGCAGATCCTCCCGGCCGTAGTCGGGGAGACCGCCGATGAACTGCGCGACCACTTGGTCGATTGCCTCGCCGAACGCCCCAGTGCGCTGGCTCGTGAGTCTCAGCGCCCCCTTCGCCTGCACGACCAGGAAGCCGCCACGGTCGGTGATGGCGCCGACGTCGTCGACCTCAAGGCCCGTCTCGCCCCCGACAGCGACGAGCATCGGACCATCGAGTATCCACGGGGCCGGCTGTTCGGCGACGGTGAGCACTGCGAGCCACGCTGCGACGTTCGCCTGGTTCAGGACGCCACCCGCGCCGCGCGCACCCCCCGCCGACGCACGCGGTCCCGACCTCATCGGTCGCCTTCTGGCACCACCGCCACGTCTCCAAAGTACTGAGGGTGCGCCGTCGGGCCTCGCGTCACTCGCTCTCTGGCGCTCGTACCGGTCACCGACTGCGTAAGGAGCAGCGAAGCGGCCTGCGCCGCTCCGACGAGCATTGGGGCCGTGTGCGTTGCAAATGACCTGCGGCGCGCGGGATGACGAGCCAGAGCTAGGCGGCAGATGAAGGTCCAGCGCTTCTCCCGCCTGTCACGTGCATATTCGGCGTTCGGCTCGGCAGTGTCTTCTCGCGCCAGCGGAGTGTCCCAGAACGCGCTGCGGGTAAGGGGGTTCCGGTATCCCAGAGGTGCCGGTCGGGGACAGCGCCTATCAGCCGCTCGATATCGCGCCCCCTCGTGAGGGACTGGCCGCACCGAACGGCGCATAGCCGCGGGCTCCGAGCGATCGGCCGAGACCCACGGCGGCACTCGCCGTCACGTGCGCAATGGACACGCGAAGTTCGCCGGTCCGGCCTGGGCAGCCGCCCTGCGTGCACTGGA
>JALYMX010000086.1 GCA_030773495.1 Actinomycetota bacterium
CGGCTGTTCTGGCGGCCGCCGCCCGCCACCACGGCGTCGAGCCCAAGACGGCGTGGGACCTGGCCGTGGGGGTCGGCGCCCTGGTGGCCCAGACGACCCACCGCCAGGTGACCCCCGCCTCGGGCGCACCCAGCCTCAACGCCCTGGCCGGGGCCGACATCGACGCCGCCACCCAGCTCTTCCTGGCCAGGGACCGGCTGCGCCTGGCCCAGCAGCTCTCCGACCCCGACCTCCCCCGGCTGTGGATCCTGGCCAACGGGTTGGCTCACGGCGTGCCCCCCGAGATCATGTGGCGCGTCCCGGCGCGCTCGGTCGGCGACATCGCCCAGGTGGTCCCCACCCACGACGACCTCGTGGGCTGGGCCGGGGTGGGCCCAGCCGTGGAGCACCTGCGCGACGTGGTGCGGGCCGCGACCGAGGGCCGGCGCTGGCTGGAGGCGACCCGCCACGGCGACCTCGACGACCGTGTCCTGGCCCTGGGGGTGGTCGGCCTCACCCGGCCGGCCACCGCCATGCAACTGGCGCTGTGCGGTCCCCGCCGGGTCGGCTTGGACCAGCTCCGGGACGTCGCCGGCCCCGCCCCGGGCGGTGTGCTCGACCTGTCCGACGCCGCCCTCAAGGCGGTGTGCGATCGCAACGGCTGGCTCCTGGGCGTCGCCGCCGAGCGCACCCAGCGCGAGCTGGTCGAGCGTGCCGGACCGACCGTCGAGGCGGCGCTCCTGCGGGCCGGCCTCGCCGACGGCGATCCAGGCGCATTCGAGGCGTTCAGCGCGTCGGCTCCGCCCGACCATCTCCTCGACGCCGGCGCCTTTCGCAAGAACCCACCATCGCGCGAGGCCGACGCCGCCCAGCGACTCCTCGCCGAGGCGGGCCGGGAGGCGCTGCGCCGCTTCGCGGGAGTCGAACCTCCCCATCGCCCTTCGCTCGCCGACGCCCTGGCCCATCGGTTCCCCGAACGCTGCGGGCGCGACGTGCTCTGCGAGTCGGACGCCAGCCGCCTTCTCGCCAGCGATGCCCCCACCCCGCCCCCGCCGCCAGCCGTGCCCCTGAGCCTCGACCTCGGCCTGTAGCGAGCGAGACAAGGAGACCGAGCATTGACGGACCAGTGTTGGCCGGCCCCGCCCGCTCTCGGCGTCGTCAGTCCCTCGATGGTGCCGCGGCGCGGCGGTCACACCGGAGGCTCCTGAGGCGGTGGCTTCGGGCAGGCGTACGATCAAGGGCGGGCCGCAGCTGTCGCTGTTCGACCAACCGACCGACGAGGAAGGCGCCGATGCCGACCGAACCGATGTCGCCACCCCGCCCGAACCGCTACGGGCGAATGGCGCAGGAGCACATGGCCCGCTACCTGCCCACGCATTACGCCCAGATCCCGGACCCGACGGCCTACTTCAGCGACCTGGGCGAGCAGGTGGCCCACGAGATCGAGGCGCTGGCGAGGACGCTGGCGATCGACTCGACCCCCTCGTCGAGCCGCGAGGAGAGCTACCTCGATCGCCGGGGCTCGATGAACATGGCCCGCGTGAGGGCCGAGGAGCTGGTCCTGGCCGAGATGGTGTTCCTGGCACCGGAAACGGACCCGGACGACGCGCCCCGGGACGAGACGGGAGCATTCATCGGTTCCGACCCGGCGATGGGGCCCTGGACGCCGCTCTACCCGCCGGAGGAGCCCGAGGACTAGCGGATGCGGGGCCGGCGCTGGCGTTCCGCCCGACGGGGACCCACGATCTCGCTCCATCGGGGGCGGCGGCCAAGGCGAAGGCGAATCTCGCCGCGCTGGCGGTGCTGCGGGATCTGCAATCGGAGGGACGGCACGCTTCGGCGGACGAGCAGGCCGTGCTCGCTCGGTGGTCGGGATGGGGGTCGTTGCCCGGGGTCTTCGACGCCGACAACCTGCAATGGGCCGAGGTGCGAGCCGAGCTCCGGGCCATCCTGGACGAGCGCGAGTGGCGGGCCGCCCGGCGCACCACCCTGAACGCGCACTACACCCCGCTCCCGTTCGCCCACTTGGTGTGGGCCACCGCACGGCGCCTGGGGTTGGCCGGCGGTCGGGTGCTGGAGCCGGGCTGTGGGACCGGGGTCTTCCTGGGCGCGGCCCCCGAGGACCTCCACCTGGAGCTGGTCGGGGTGGAGCTCGACCCGGTGACGGCGGGGATCGCCCAGGCCCTGTACCCGCACGCAACGATCCGACGAGAAGGCTTCCAGGACACCCGCTACCCGGAGGGGTGGTTCGACGCGGCGGTGGGCAACGTCCCCTTCGCCAAGGTGGCCCTCACCGATCCGGTCTACAACGCCGGCCGCCACTCCATTCACAACCACTTCATCATCAAGAGCCTGCGACTGATCCGGCCCGGTGGCCTCGTGGCCTGCTTCACCTCGCGGTTCACCCTCGACGCGCAGTCACCGGCAGCCCGACGGGAGATCGCCAGCCTGGCCGACCTGGTGGGGGCGGTCCGTCTCCCCGAGGGGGCGTTTCGAGCCGTGGCCGGCACCGACGTGGTCATCGACCTGGTCGTGCTGCGCCGCCGAGAGCCGGGGCTCCCAGCTCGGGGCCTGGACTTCGAGCGGGCGGTGAAGGTGACCACCCCAGACGGCTCGGTGACGGTCAACGAGGTCTTCGCCGCCCGGCCCGAGTGGGTGCTCGGGGACCTCTCCAGCGTCAATGGGCAGTACGGCGAGCACGACCTGACCGTGCGGCCCCGCCCGGGCGTGCCGGTGGTCGACCAGGTCAGGGCCGCTCTGGACGACGTCGTCACGAGCGCGCTCGAGGTGGGGCTGGTCGTCACCGGACGTCCCATGGCGCCGCCGCAGCCTCCCCGGTCGGCGGGCCAGCTGGCGTCAGCGAGAGCTGAGCCGTGGCACAAGGAGGGGAGCCTCCTGGCCACGGGCGCGAGCTTCGCCAGGGTCGTGGACGGCCGGCCCGAGCCCTTCGCCCCCTCGCCGGCCAATGGAGCGAGGAAGCTGCGCGCCCTGATCGCCCTGCGGGACACGGTCTTCGAGCTGCTCGAGGCCCAGTCGGCCACCTGGGACGACGACGCCTTCGAGCCCGGCCGCCAGCGGCTCAACCGGCAGTACGACGGCTACCTCCGCCGCTACGGCCCACTCAACCGGTTCAGCCTGGCCCGCACCGGCCGGGTCGACCCCGACACCGGTGAGGAGCGCCACCGCAAGGTCTTCCCCCGCATGGGGGGCTTCCGCCACGACCCCGACCTCTACGCCGTGCTGGCCCTGGAGCACTTCGACCCCGACACCGCGACCGCCACCAAGGCGGCGATCTTCGATCGCCGGGTGGTCGCCCCGCGCCAGCCCCGGCTCGGGGCCGAGTCCGCCCAGGACGCCCTGTCCATCTGCCTCGACACCCACGGACGCCCCGACCTGGACGAGATCGCCCGGGTCCTGGGAGTCGAGGCGTCCAGCGCCCGGGCGCAGCTGGGCGAGCTGGTCTACGACGACCCGACCACCGGCGACCTGGTCACCGCCGCCGCCTACCTGTCCGGCGACGTGCGGGCCAAGCTGGCCGCGGCCCAAGCGGCGGCCGCGGGCGACGAGCGGTTCGCGGTCAACGTCGCCGCCCTCGAGCGCGTCCACCCGGTCGACCTCACCCCCGCCGAGATCGACGCCCGCCTGGGAGCCACCTGGATCGAGGCCGATGACGTGGCTGGGTTCGTGCGCCAGATCCTGGGCTGTGACTCGGTGGTGGTCGAGCACGTCCCGCTCATGGCCACCTGGTCGCTGTCGGCGGCGGGGGGCGACCGGTCGACGGTGGCCATGACCAGCGAGTGGGGGACCGCCCGCATGGACGCCCTCCACCTCGTGGAGGCCCTGTGCAACCAGCGGGCGGTCACCGTCTACGACGAGCTGCCCGACGGCCGGCGCGTCCAGAACGTGGCCGAGACGCTCACGGCGCGGGAGAAGGCGGAGGCGCTCTCGGACCGCTTCGCGGCCTGGGTGTGGGAGGACGCCGAGCGTGCCGAGCGCTTGGCCCGGGTCTACAACGAGCGGTTCAACTCCGTCGTCCTCCCGGTCCATGACGGCTCCCACCTCAGCTTCCCGGGGCTGTCCGCCGAGTTCCGCCCCCACCGCCACCAGCGCGACGCGGTGTGGCGCATCCTGTCCGAGCCGACCGCCGGCCTGTTCCACGCCGTGGGGGCGGGCAAGACCGCGGTGATGGCCATGGCGGCGATGGAGCAGCGCCGCCTCGGGCTGGTGTCCAAGCCAGCCATCGTGGTGCCCAACCACATGCTGGAGCAGTTCGCGTGCGAGTTCCTCCAGCTCTACCCCCAGGCCCGGGTGCTGGTGGCCGACAAGGACGACGTCAGCGCCGCCGCCCGCAAGGGCTTCGTGGCTCGCTGCGCCATGGGCGACTGGGACGCCATCGTCCTCACCCAGTCGTCGTTCTCGCGCCTGCCGGTGTCGCGGGAGTCGCGCCTTCGGTTCCTCGAGGCCAAGGTGGACCGCTACCGCCAGGCGCTCGCCGCATCGCAGGCCGGGGCGGGCCTGTCCGTCAAGCGCCTGGAGCGGGCCGTGCTGCGCCACGAGGAGCGCCACCGGGCCCTGCTGGCCGAACACCGCAAGGACGACGGGGTCACCTTCGAGGCGACCGGCGTGGATTACGTGTATATCGACGAGGCGCACGCCTACAAGAACCTCGAGTTCCCGACCCGGATCGAGGGCGTCAGCGGGGCGGGTTCGCAGCGCGCCGAGGACCTGGCTCTCAAGCTCGAGGTGCTGCGGGCGGCCCGCGGCGAGCGGGTGACCACCTTCGCCACGGCCACCCCCATCGCCAACTCTGTGGCGGAGATGTACGTCATGCTGCACTACCTGGCGCCCGCGGCGCTGGAACGCGCCGGCGTCGAGCACTTCGATGCCTGGGCCGCCGCCTTCGGGCGGAGCGTCACGGCCCTGGAGCTGGCCCCCGACGGTGGCTCGTACCGGATGCACACCCGCTTCGCCCGCTTCGCCAACGTCCCAGAGCTGCTGACCATGTTCCGGGCGGTGGCCGACGTGCGCACGCCCGACCAGCTCGGCCTGGTCGTGCCCGGCCTCGTCGGCGGCAAAGCGAAGACCGTCGTCGTGCCCCCCAGCGAGACCCTCCGCACCTACGTGGCCTCCCTGGTGCAGCGGGCGGAGGCCATCCGCAACCGCCTCGTCACGCCGGACGAGGACAACATGCTGAAGGTCTGCGGCGACGGGGCCAAGGCTGCGTTGCACCTGGCCCTGGTGGGCGAGGAGCCGGACCCCGACGGGGGCAAGCTGGCCGCCGCGGCCGACGAGATCGCCCGCATCCACCACCGGACGGCGGCGAACCGCTACCTGACGCCGAGCGGGGAGACCTCGCCCAGGCCGGGCGCGCTCCAGCTCGTCTTCTGCGACCTGGGCACGCCCAAGCCCGACGGCCGATGGAACGTGTACGCGGAGCTGCGCGACCTCCTGGCGGCGCGGGGCGTGCCCGCCGAGCGGGTGGCGTTCATCCACGGCGCCCGCAACGACAAGGCCAAAGCCGACCTGTTCGCCGCCTGCCGGGACGGGCGCGTCAACGTCCTCGTCGGGTCCACCGAGAAGATGGGCGTCGGGACCAACGTCCAGAGCCGGGCCGTCGCCTGGCACGACCTGGACTGCCCGTGGCGGCCGGCGGACCTCGACCAACGCGCCGGGCGCGTCCCCCGGCAGGGGAACCAGAACGAAGAGGTCGAGAACGTCCGCTACGTGAGCGAGGGCAGCTTCGACGTCTACCGGTGGCAGACGCTGGAGCGCAAGGCCACCTTCATCCACCAGGTCATGCGGGGTGACGTGGGCGCCCGCGAGATCGACGACATCGGCGACCAGGCGCTGTCCTACGCCGAGGTGAAGGCGCTCGCCACGGGCAACCCGCTCATCATGGAGCGGGCCGGTGTAGCGGCCGAGGTGGCCAAGCTGAGGCGGCGACGGGCGGCCCACCACACCGATCAGGCCCGCCTGGTGCGCACCCGGGACCGCGCCCGCCAGCGGGCAGCCCTGTTCCGCAGGACAGCCGCTGCCTGTGAACAGGCGCTGGCCACCCGGGTCGACACCCGCGGGGACCGCTTTTCCGCCACGGTGGCGGGCAGGACCTACACCAGCCGCACCGATGCCGCAGTGGCGCTGAGCGAGGCTGCCCTCGACGCGGCCCGAGGTCTGCGACGGGGCGACCGCAGCGTGACCACGCTCGCCACCCTCGGTGGGGTGTCGATCGACGTGTGCGGGATCAAGGACCTCCTCGGCACGTACGTGGAGTTCGGCCTCACCGGCGTGGGCGTGGACCAGATACGCATCGGTGTGGACGAGCTGCGGGAGACGACGATCGGCCTGCTCACGAAGCTGGAGAACCGGGTCCACAACCTCGAGCGGACCCGCGACGACCTCCGGAGCCGCGCCGCCGACGAGGAGCGCGAGGCCCATCAGGCGGAGGAGCGGATCGGTCGGCCCTTCGAGTACGAGGACCGCCTGGGCGCGCTCGTCCGCCGCCTCGAGGAGATCGACGCCGAGCTCACCCTTGATGAGGACGCTCCCGTGGCGGCACCAGACGACCCGCCCGGCGCTCCCCAACGTGGCGTCGCGGCGGCCCGCGTGGACGTCGACGTTGGGCTGTGAACGCCGCGACGAGGTGGCGGCTGTAGGGCATCCGAATGGCTCGCAGGCACCAACAGCGTCGGAGGTCGACCGATGCGTTCAGTTCCGGAGACGTCGCGCGTGGTGGTGGGCCAGCGTTGACCGCAACTCGTCGCCCACCGCCTTCGCCGCGCCGGGGTGCGGGTACGGGCCGTACACGACGAGGCCGCGCGGCGTTTCCTCCACGACCACGCCGTACCAGCGCGGCCACCATCGCGTCGTCCCCCAGCGCCGGACGGGGATGTCGGCCGCGAACTCAACGACGTCGGCGTAGTCGAGGGCCACCGGGAGGAACCCCCGGCTGTAAGGGGAGGTCCACCACAGCGCCCGGCCCCAGCCGCCCGGCTGGGCGTCGTCCGGCCAGCAGGTCGCCGCCCACCGCTGCACCCGGGGGTGCAGGACGGGGGCAGGGAAGTCGATGACCGCGCCCTCCAGCACGCGCAACAGGTGCGGCCCCGGTGCAGGCAGCGGCGGCAGGCTGATCTCGGTACGGCGCCCGTGGGGCTTTCCGCCCGACCTGATGTTCCCGCCCTTGAGCCAAGTTCCCTCGGCGGGTAGCGGGGCGTGGGGCGAGGAAGCGCCCGTACCCGCGCCGAGCCCGTAGATGACCTCGACCCGACGCTCGGGCCGGATCTGCGCCCCGACGTCGATGATCTCGCCTCCGGTGTGGCGAGCCTTGTCGTCCACGGCAACCTCCTCTGCGTCCTGGCCAGCGGGGCGGCTCCTCGGGTAGTTCGGTTCGTAGGCCGCCGGATCGCCACGATGTGCTCCCCACGGGGTGCTATCCATCTCGGATTGTCGCCTCCGTCGTCCGGGCCAGCACCGCCGGGCACGAATGAGCTCTGCCAGCGCGCGACGCGCCGATAGGGGTGTTCTCCGGGGAGCAGGTCACCGGATTATTGAGCGGGCGTTATCGTGCAGCCTCGCAGCGCGTCGCGCCGGTTATTCCGCGCCGCGTCCGGGTGGTGGACTCGAAGTGCCCGGGGCTCGCAGCCCCGGAGGTCACTGCCAGTCGCGGCCTGGCAATCATTGGGGCGAGTTCGCTGGGCAAGTATTCGGATCCGCAGCAGACGGATTGCAGCTAACGAACAATTATCCGGCCGGTGAACGGCTCAGAGGCTCCAATACGTATGGAGCCGTCAGAGAGCGTTTGTACCGAGACACCAACGTCCTCGAAGGCACCGTCGTCACGAACTATCTGCACCGTAGCTGATGGCGTTTCACCTGCGGCATGGTCTTCGGCGGAGAAAAAGAGTTCGACGCCGTCGTTGCCAGGCTTCCAGTCTTCCACCTTGAACGACTTCACGAATGTGGCTTGGGGCGTCCCACGTCGCGCCAAGTCCGTCTCGACCACTCCCTGCCCATCCTGTATTTCGCCTACCGAGGCTTCGGATCCGACAGGCAGCACGCCGGAGCGCGGCCCAGCCACTCCAGCAGGTGCTCCGGATGCACGGGCACCGTTCTCGGCGTCAGTAGAGCACGCCTCGCCAACTGCTGATGCCTGAGCTCCTATAGCTCGGATCTCTGCATATAGCTCACTGCCGACGCCCTCGCCGACCCCGGCACCCAATGCGACAACGATTGCGGCGACTCCTTTCGCTAGGAGACCAACTATTGTGCGGTGTCCAGGCTTCTTTAGGCGATACAGTTCGACAATCAGGGCGTTGTTCAGGGCCTCGAGTTGGTCGATCCGGCGGTGCGCTACCTCAAGGTCATGTCCCGCCTGTACAAGTAGCTCGGCGAAACGATCGCGCTCGGCGACCAAGGAGCCCACGAGTCCAAGCAACTTTTCCGCCTCGAGCTGCCAGGGCGGAGGCGTCTCGGAGGGGTCCACGAGGCCCACCATAGGCCTCACAGAGAGTCGGACAGCAGCCGTGAGGCCTTGCGGCCCGGTCTAATCACCGAAGGCGACCGCGTCCTTCGCAGCACCGTGCCGGCGACGGTGACGACGATGGAGGTCGACATGGCAAGAACGGGACGGCCCAAAGCCGAGCTGGTGCTCACCGACGAGGAGCGCCTGACCCTCGAGCGGCTGGCGACGCGGCGCAAGGCCAGCGCCCAGGCGCTGGCCCTTGCGAGCCCGGATCGTGCTGTGTTGCGCCGAGGCTCGTGCCACCAACCGGGCTGTGGCCGGCGAGCTGGGGGTGAGCGAGGCGATGGTGGGCAAGTGGCGGCGCCGGTTCGTCGAGCGCCGCCTGAACGGCCTGTTCGACGAGCTCGTCCCGGGCACCCGCGCACCATCAGCGATGACAAGGTCGAAGCGTGATCGTCAAGACGCTGGAGGACAAGCCGGCCGACGCCACCCATTGGTCCACCCGTTCGATGGCCAAGGCGATGGGGATGAGCCAGACCTCGATCAGCCTGATCTGGCGGGCCTTCGGGCTGTAGCCCCACCGTGCGGAGAGCTTCAAGTTGTCCACAGATCCGCTCTTCGTGGACAAGGTGAAAGACATCATCGCTCTCTACCTGGACCCGCCGGAGCGAGCCGTGGTGCTGTGCGTGGCCGCGAAATCGGTCGGTTCCCGGGCGGCTCAGTGGCACTTTCCCTCTACCAGGCGACCGGAATGCCTGCCACGCGAGGTAGGGCCGGTTGCAGAAGTCCTCGCTTTTGCTACACGCCGTTCGGAGCAGAGTATGCTCATCTCTCGGCTCGGCACTGGTATGCAACACTGGTATCGGGGGCGCGAACGTTGAACTGGAGCAGTTTTGGATCGAAAAGAGGTGGCGAGCGGGCCATCCGGGGGGCGCGTAGCGCTATCGTCGCCGTCGTTGCTGGCGCCCTGCTTCTCTCGCTATTGGGCTTCATCTGGAAGGCGCTGGGTCCGGCATAACAAGTAAGATTGAGGGCGCCTGGCTAGCCGTCGCCGCCGTTCCGCTTGCCCTCCTAGTCTGCTTTGTCTGGGCTCTCGAGCACTCTGAGCGCGCGTGGTGGAGGACGAGGGCCGCGTGGAAAGTCGTGGGATCTCTTGCATCACTTGCTGCGGTGGCCACCGCAATGGGATTTCTGTTTGGTCCTTCCGAGCTGTCCGCAGGTCCGCCGGCGTGCGACGGGCACACAACAAGGAACGTCTTATTCGTCGGAGAGACCGGCAGGGACTTACAGGTACGACCTGAGGCGAATACCGGGCTTCCTGCAGTGCAGCGGTTGCCGCGCGGCTGCCTGGTCGGGTTCGTTGGCTACTGCCTGGGAGATACGATTGCGGATGCTTTCCACGGGATCCCGGATATGCGGTGGTTTGTGCTTCCCAATAATGCTGGACTCATCGCGTCGGCAGTTATAAAGGGTAACCCGCCGCCCGGCACGCGCCAGATGTCGTGTCCCGGCAGTCGACCGGCACCTCCCACCCTGGCCGTCGCCGCCGTGCCGGGGTCGGCTGCGTCGACTGATCTGCGCCTCTCAGCGAACGCGCTAAACTCGCCGATCGTGGGTTTTGCCGCGGCCCAGGTCGTTGCCGGGTCGCCTGGTAACTGGAGCCAAATCGGCTGGGACCCTCAACCAAACGACGGCTTCAGCATCGACTGGCACACGTCAGCGTTCCTCGATGACCGGCAGTTTGACCGAATGGAGGTTCTGGTTGCGGCCGTGTCCTGTGTGGCGAGGGACTGGCCCAGTGGTGCACCCGTGTTTCTGGCGGTGTCCCTTGATAGAAATAGCCCGCCCATGGTTTCAAACACGACCTCGCCAATTGCCTAGCGTGTCGCCGACGAGGCGGCACTTACAGCATGTGACCGCTAGCCCCGGGCTCGGTTCCGCCCGGGCGACCGCACGACTTCGGCACTGGAGGTGCGTCCGGTAACGCCGCCGTGGGCTACGGGGCCGAGATGATGATCGGTCCCTCCGGAACGAAGGCGCGTCCGTACCGCTTGCCTCGGCGATCATACAGATCAGCGATCTTGACCTGCTCGTCCTCATGGAGCCGACGGAGCGACTCGACCTCGTAAAACCCAGCCCAGTAGCGCTCCTCGTCCTCACGCCACTCGACTGTCGACGCTGGCCGAAACCGCGTGCCGTCCGGATGCGCGCCACCACGGGACTCGACGTAGCGCAAGAACCTCGCTCTCCACGTCACGCTCAAGTCGGGAATCGCACCGGTATGTGACGCGTAGATCAAGACGGGGGTTCCCGGCCCGCTCTCTCGCTCAAGTTCGCGGAAGAGCTCCCAGGCTTGCGAACCAAAGGCAACCCGACCCTCGGATGCGGCCACGGCCTCGCCGTCGACGAGGTGCTCGAGAGGAACCGGGGTCAGCAAAGCGAGGGCCATCGCAGACGGAGTCTAAGTACGCGGCGATCACCGGGCCGAGCGCGCACGTTCGACTCCACCCTCTTGGACCCCACGCTAAGCCCGGGCATCGCCGGCGCTCAGACGTCTCGCCGTTCCGTGCGCTACCAATGAAGTCCTCGCGGTCGTAGCGTCGTGATGTGGTAAGTCGGGACGAGCGGCGGGTCATCGTCGAAGGGCTGGCCGCGTACGCCGTCACGATGACGGAGATGGGCGCAGACGAGCAGGATGTCCGTGCGAAGCTTGCTTCTGAACTGCAGCGCTTCGGTGTCGATGATCCAGTGGGAGTGCTACGCGACTCTGCGGCTGCGATCACGGCAGCGCCGCAGCCGCCGGATGAAACCGCAGAGAGACTAGAGAGGGCACAGCCCATCCGGGAATTGTTCGGTCTGCCCTCGCCGGGCGAACAACTAGCCGCAACGCTTCGGGCGCGCGAATGGGTACAGCGTCTAGCCGAGGACATCGAGACGGCCAGCGAGTAAAGGTCGTTGCCATGTAGCGGATCGCCCGGTTGGTGAGATGCTGTACCTCCACGCGGCGGGCGCTCGAGTACGGGACCGGCACGGCGCCCGGTATCGGCACGTCGCGGGCGCCCGGTAACGAGCCGGGCGCCGCCGAGCTCGGGGCCCGAGCACCCGAAGCGCCGTTCTGTTCCCTAGCGACGCTCACCCCAGTCGTGTTTCGGTCCGCGTGTTAGGTACGCGGTGGCGGTGCGGGAGACGGCGGCGAGCCAGAACCCGATCGCGACGAGCGCGAGCGGAACGACGGGGGGTTCGGATCGGGGCGGCGGACGAGGTGCAGCGACGGCGCGGGGCAGCGATCGAAGTTCTGTGTCATCGCCCTTCGGTGTCGGCGTCGCTGCGGGCACGTCGGGTGCGCTCGCCGCTGGTGGCGGTGCAGCGAGAGGCGAGGCCGGTGATGCCGGCGACGGCGCGGCGATCGGCGGCGGGGAAGCTGATACCGGTGGCGTCGCGATCGGCGGCGGCCCGGGTGACGCTGCAACCGGCGGCGCCACGGCCGGCTCCGCCATCGAAGCCGTTGGTTGCGGAGCGGGAACCGCCGCGACGGTGGCAACCGGGGCGTCGCGCCCGTGGTTCGCGCCCCCCATCGTGGCAACGACGGCCAGGGCCGACGTCACCCGGCGCTCGCGGCCGTCGCTTGGACGGTTCGTGACGCAGCGCCCGGAGGCGCACGGCGCGACGAAGGTGCTCGACCCGCCGCCGTCGAGATTGATCCCCTCCACCGCGCCGAGCGACAAGAGCAGCTGCTGTGCCTCAACCAGCGTGAGTCCTTCGCTGTACCCCCGCTGGCGTCCGTCGACAGTCACCAGGAACACCTCACCGGTGGCGGTCCAGCCGGCAAGGGTACGCGGGTGGCGATCACGTACCTTGGGATCGCGTTGATTCAGCTCGAGCACCTGCCCAGCCCGGAGCAGGACCGGGTGGCCACCGACGCTCGTCTCGACAGCCTGGCTCATCGCCGTTTCGACCACCAGCGTCCGCTCGTCAGCGTCGGTCACCACCCACTCCCGCCAGAACCGGTCGAGACGCTCGGCGGCTGCGCCTGCGGCCACGATGACGACGCCGTTCAAGGGGATGGGCGACATGTTGACCCGCTCGGCGGTGACAACGGTGAGCGACCCCGGTGCCAACGGGCCTGACAGCACGAGCGAGAGGTGCGTCGCACCACTCGGTGCTGGAGCTGTGGGCGCCCACTCCCTGGTGTAGGCGACCGCGTCGTCGCCTTCCAAGCGCACGTTCAGGCCGGCGAGCTCGACGCTGCTCGTGGAGCGGCGCGCGGACGCGATGCCAGGGCTTGTCTCCGCGTCGTCGCGCTGTTTCCAGGCGTAGCTGGCCCGCAGAACACCACTCCACTGGATCCTCTCGACCGTGGGCCCTCGCTGCCCCGCGGAGAACTGCTCGTGGTGGCCGTTGAAGGACCGCAGGACGCGCCCGTCGCGGACGACACCGCCGTAGGGCTCTCGACAGCCCGGGCAGGCGTTGAAGTCTGCGTTGACGCACACGATCCCATCCGCCCGCTCACACATCGAGCTCGTTGTCTCGTGGCCACCACCGGCCTCGTCACCAACGGCGTCTGACGCGAGGACGGGGCGCAGCTCGATAGGTGCGTCCGGGGAGAGCCGCACGGCATGGACGACCAGGGGCGGCTGCATGCGCTCCATTCTCGTCATCTCGACGCCGGGGAGCAGCGGTGTGCGCTCCAGCTGCCATGGGGTGTCGGCTCGTGCCGAGCCCACACCCCGACCAGCGGCCACCGCCAAAAGCGCTGCCCCGACCAGGAGGCGGAGACTGCGCGGAGTGGGCATGGTCGTGTGGGTAGCGGCTCCGCTCTGAGCAACGCCGGAGACTGCGAAGTCGTTCCCGCCTTTGTCCCGTCACCGATGGGAGCATTGGCTCACAACGCAGGGCATCATGCGCGGCGGGCGCAAAACGAACGCCTGCACTTGGGGTTCCCCGAGATCCAAAGAGGTGACGGGGCGTGCCGAGGCGCCGCGCCCCCTCGTTGGGCGCCGGCGGCGACAGCAATGTTCCCACCGACGAGGAAGGCTAAGCCGCGAACATCTTCATCTCCGTGACGTCGGGCTCGTCAGCCAGTAGCTGCCGCAAGCGCGCCGCCAGCTCTTCGTCGTAGGCCACTTGCCGATGCTACGAACCGCCTGACGGAGATGGATTTGCTCCCTTAGAACGTCGGAGGCGACTGGTGCTGGGCACGGCGACCGCCCGTCCTAACGAGGCCAGCCGAGCCTCGGCGTTCCTACGCCCTACGGCGTCGCGCATAACGCTCCCGATCGACGACGAAGGCTTCGAGAGCTTGAACTGCGCAGTCGATCGTGAAGGCGTCGAGCACCTTCTTGTTGATGACATCCACGACCTCGGACCCTTGGCGTCCCACGACGACCAGTACGTCATCGCACCAACGATGACCCTTGTCGACATTCGCCACGCCGCTTCCCCAGCAGACCACCACCGGCTTGACCTTGAGGTCGCCGACGTCCGCTCGAAGGAGCTTGCGGATCTTCTCGGCGCCGAACCGCGCCTGGTCTACCGCGGCAGCAAGGTAGCTGCCAGTCCTCACATCACAGATGTCCCATCGCTGCTGGTCATCTTCGACTCGACGGCAAGGATGCCACCTGGCCCGACAACGACATGATCGATGTTGAATCGGTCGAACTCAACATCGTGCACACTCCTCCACCCTGCCCGCTCCAATTGCCGAATGAACCTGGAAGCGGTGAGCTCTTCGCCAATAGCACCGTCTTCAAGTCGGCTTGCCCGGATCCCTCGCGAACGACCACGACGATCGCCCAGACAGCTGAGGACACCGCAACGCCGAGCCAGAACCCCCGAAGGAGCGGAGCCTGGAGTAGGACCGTCGGTAGCATCACGGCCACCAGCACCGTGCCGACCGCGATAAGGGGCGTCCAGTTGTCCCGTGCGAAGCGGCGCCGACGCTTGGCTGCCTCCTTCCGTAGTCTCTCTCCCGGGTCTTTCACAGTCCCAGTTCACCACGCCGGCGACATGCACGACCGCGACCCGCTCTCGAGAACGCGCTTCGCCGGGCGGGGAAACCGCGCGCGCGAGTACGGCACGTCGCGGGCGCCCGGTGGCGACGCGGCGCCGCCGAGATCGGCGCCCTGAGCACCCGACGCGCCGATAGGCGCGCCGAGACGGTCAGCCCGTCCGCGTTAGGGAGCGCGATTCTGTCTTGCATCTCGGGAAGCACCTACGGCGCCGGATCGGGCAGAATGTGCGCTCGCCGTGCGGGAATCCACTCGCTCGGCACCTAGACCACCGCGATCATGTCGCATGAGCAAAACGCGGGCCGTCTGGAAGGTGACCGCCATCATCGAGGCCACCCCCGAGGACGCGGAACGCGCGCAGGAGGCAATCGCTCGTGCCCTGTGCCCGGACGAGAGCCACCCCGGTCAGTGCCCGGTGCCGTGGACCACAATGATCTGCCGGTTCGAGGATCTTGACGATGACGAGCAGGCGGCGTGGCAAGCCGACTTCGACGCCGACCGTGACTCAGCACGAACGGCGAGACCGCTCGGAACCTAGACCGCCGCTGCCCAGGCCACTCTTTACTCCTCTTCCGAGGGGTGGTGCGCGGCCGTCGCGGGCAGACTGTGCCGGTGGCCGCACGGACTCGCCAGTTCGGTCTGGTCGGGCTGGTGCTCGCGGCAGCGGGTGGAGTACTGGCCGTTGCACCGTTCAGAATCTCGATCGACCTTGGCGCTAGTGGTCACGTCCGACCGCGGCGCCGACCGCCCGTCGTGAGCGCCTGGGAACGAGGCCCGAAGGATGAAGTACAGCTTTGGGCCGTGACCGTGGGTGAAAAGGAACACGGTTTCGAAGTTCGTGGCGGACAAGAGCCGTGGTGCGGTGACGAGGCGCGCCCTCGACTCGCCTTAGCGGGATTGCTACTCGCGACCGGCGCAGCCACAACCGCCGTCTCGCGCCGCCGCGCCAATGCCGCGCCGGCGGAGCCAGGTCCCAGCTAGACGCGGGCCACCTCACAGGTGACGGCTCGCCCGGTCCTTCTGTACTTCACCGAGGGCATGCTGTCCTGACAATCCGTACTCTCCCTCCTGGTCCGTGTCACACTGGCCGCATCCTCTTGGACGAGCGAACGCGGTTCCTTGTGGCACTCTCCTGTACGCGGCGTCGGGACTGCTGGTAGGAGTGCTCTCTGCGAAGACCACCGGCTCCTATTGGGTCCTTGCCGTTGTAACCCCGGTGGCGGTATTCGGACTATTTCTCAGGTGGCGCCAGACGGCCAGCCTCGTCCTTGCGCTCATGGCACTCGTGGGGGTGATCGCGCATCTGATGCCACCGGACGACGTGTGGCGCTGGGGCACCCCCGCCGTCGATGCCGCTGCTCTCGTACTGGCCCTCTCGGCATGGCGAGAGCTGCGACGAGGAGCGCAAACGGCATGACCAGGCAGGGGCGGTTCCCTCGAGGAAGCGCGCGAAAACGACGCGGGCGCGCCCGGCCGAGGCTCAAACGACGTTTCTCGGATGATCCGCCGGTAGTCCTCGGCGAGCTGCCTGGGGTCGTCTTGCATTCCGACAGGAATGCCCGACCGTCCGCTCAAGTCTCGACCGCTCCGGGTGGCACGCCGATGTGCCGCTCGGCGCGCCGTCCGCAGCTCGGGCGGTGCCGTTGCACCCCGGACCTATCCGCGGTCACCGGCGCGTCGATCTGTAGCGATGCGCCACCGACGGCCGAGCGCCCTCTCCGGGCACTATGGCGCCCTCCCGTTCGCCGCCGAAGTCGTCAACGGGCGCCGGGACCGTCAGTCGACGGAGCACCTGCGTATTCCGCCGATGGACTATCAGATAGCCCTGACAAAGCTGCGGGCGACATCGGTGAGGAAGAGGCGGACGCGCCTCAGCGCACGGGCACCCACTCGGCGCCTCGCTTCGCGCTCCACTGAGTCGCGCCGCACCCCTGCTCGGCCACGGGGGTCATGTACTGGCTCGAGGCTTCCACCTGGATGAGGAAGCCGACCCTCGCCATTGACACTTCCAGTTGCCTGGCGGCATCGAACTGACTCACCCACTCTTCGTCCGAAACAGTCGGAACTGATCGACCAAGCGCACCGGGGTAACCCTTGTCCTGCCGCTCCAGCGCCCTTCGCCGTCTTCGGTCCTCGGAGGTCACGGAGCCATCCTCCCAGCGAAGCGCGCGACCCGACACCCCCCGGGGCCGCCTTCTGAGGCGCCGAACATCACCAGATCCGCTCGATCAGGCGCAATCTGTCGCGCTCGCCGTCGACTTGTCGCGCGCACGTTCCGGGCACTCTGCGCTTATCCGAGCGCTGCAGCCCCTTGGTGAGGTCCTCGGCCGCGGGAGCTGCCATGCTGTAGACGTGGGTGGCAAGGGTCGAGCCCGGCGCAGGGATGGCGAGCCGCCGAAGATTCTCGGCGGTCGTCAGTACAACGTGGACGAGCCGTGGCAGACCCAGCAGGTCCAATGGATGATTGACGGAGCGTTTCATGGAACCCGGCGCCAAAGGCGCGCGGCTGCTGCCGCCGCCCTTGCAAGCCTCGCGGTCATCTTGTTGGTGTTCCTGCTTGGCCTCGTTTTCACCGCAGTTTTCTGACGCACCCCTTGACGCCGTCAGCGGGCTCGTCGCCCGCATGGTCCCTCACTTCGATAGTCCGCACTGCTCGTAGAGATGTTCTGTACTCGTGTCAGGAGCAGGAGGTCGCGCCCATCTCGGGCATTCAGTACTCACGTCCGGTCGCCGGCTACGCCGAGGGTGCTCCCGCGATCCGGCAAGGCGGACTACCGGTAGGCTGATCCGATGCGCGGACCTGCAAAGGGAGCTGGGCCTCGTTCGGGTTTGTACTCTGAGCAGCGCTTTACGAACTGGACTCGACATGATCCGCACTGGTCGGAAGTGGAGGCGCTTCCAGCACGGATTCGTGCGAAGGCGCAGGTAGACCGGGGGGACCACTGTCTTCGCATCTTTGAACGTCCGTTGGCGAAGGATTTCGTCCGTTCGTGGACCGTCGCCGATGTCGCCGAGGTGTTGTGGAGCGTTCCGCTGGGCTTCCTATCTCAACTCGAGGGCGTCTACCTGATGGCAGGAACCGCGAAACAGGGTCGAGGACGTGTCCTGACGCATGGCATCTATTCCAGAAACCAAATCTATCTCTTCCCGGTCCCAGCGCGGAAACTGACCGAAGGTTGGCTGTGCCCGTCCAAGCCGACAGACATCCGGAACCTCCGTGGCTTCGGTGCCGATATAAGGTCGTCTGCTCATGGTGGCGTCATCGTTGCATTCGATGAGCAGAGCCTCCGGCGCTTCTACCTGTACGACGTGCTACTTCACGAGATCGGTCACCATGTCGATAGAGACCGCACCTCAGGTGGTGCCGAGCGTTACGCCAGATGGTTCGCGGAGTTTCAATACGCTCACCTGCGTTCGCCAGGGGGATAGGAGCCGTCGCGCCAGGGGTGGTGATCTATGCTCTCTCGTTCACGAACACTTAGGGCACCACTCCGGGCAGACTGTGCGCCGCACGACGACACGCGCCTGTCGCCATGAACGGGATGGAGGCGAGGCAGGAGCGCGTACTTCTTGCCGCCCGGGAGCACCGGTTCGCTCCGCCCGCATGGCGCATGTTCGACGCACTCACGGTCGAGCTCGATGCGTGGCTGCGCCTGCGACCGCGGGAGGTGAAGCCCAAGATCAAGGTGCAGGCACGGCCTGAACTCGTCGTCTGGAGCTCCTTGTGGC
>JALYMX010000087.1 GCA_030773495.1 Actinomycetota bacterium
GGCCCGCACGGCGCGGGCGGAGGCGGCCTGGCGCCGGGCGGCGGCCTCCGCGAAGCGGGCCCGCAGCCGGGGTGAGTCGGTCTGCACCTCCAGTCGGCGCCCGGTCTCCGGATCGACGAGGGTGAGCAGCCCCACGGGCGGGAGCTCCGCCTCCCGCGGGTCGCGGACCTCGGCGACCACGACGTCGTGGCGGGCGGCGAGGGTGCGCAGCTCGCGCGCCCAGGGTCCGCCGTCGAGCAGGTCGGTGACCACCACGACGAGCCCCCTCCGGCGGGCGGCCAGGCGCAGCCGGCGCAAGCCCTCGGCGAGGGCCGCCGTCCCCTCGCCGGCCCTCGGCAGGGCCTCGAGGTGGTGCAGCAGTCCGAGCACGGCGTCCCGGCCGCTGCGCGGGGCGCGGATCGTCGTCCCTTCGGCGCCGTGGAGGACGGCGGCCACGCGGTTGCCGTGGCGCACCGTGAGGAAGCCGAAGGCGGCCACGGCGGCACGAGCCAGGTCGCGCTTCTCGCAACCGGCGGTGCCGAAGTCGAGGCTGGCGGTGCGGTCGACCAGCAGCCACGTCTCCAGCTCGCGGTCGGCGACGGTGGTGCGCACGTGCGGCCCGTGCAGCCGGGCGGTGAGGTTCCAGTCCATGCGGCGCACGTCGTCGCCCACCTCATAGGGCCGGCCGCCGGCCGGCTCGGTGCCGACACCGGGGACCAGGCCGGTGTGGTCGCCGGACAGGAGCCCGTCGAGCCGGCGGGTGATCAGCAGTTCCAGCTGGCGCAACGAGCCGGCCCGGACGGCGACGTCGCCGGCGGGGGCGGCGGTCACGATGCCGCCGCCTGGACGACCAGCCCGCCGCCGTCCTGCGCCGGCGTCACTCGGGGGGCCACGACCGTGCGGACCACCCGCTCGACCACCTGCTCGGCGCCCACGTCGTCGGCCAACGCCTCGTAGGAGAGCAGCACGCGATGGCGCAGCACGTCGCGGGACACGTCGTACACGTCCTGGGGGAGCACGTACTCCCTGCCCCGCAGGAGGGCGAGGGCCCGGCCGGCGGCCACGAGTCCGAGCGTGGCCCGCGGGCTGGCGCCGTGGGCCACGAGCGGTGCGAGGTCGGCCAGCTGGTGCTCGGCCGGGGCCCGCGTGGCCAGCACCAGGCGTACCGCGTAGTCCACCACGGCGTCGTGGACGAACACCCCGTCGCACGCCGCCTGCAGCTCGAGCAGCTCCTCGGGGCCGAGCAGGGTGGACGGGTCGGGCGGGTCGACGCTCATGCGCCGCACGATCTCGGCCTCCTCCCGGGCGTTGGGGTAGTCGACCAGCACCTTCATCAGGAACCGGTCCCGCTGGGCCTCGGGGAGGGGATAGACCCCCTCGCTCTCGATGGGGTTCTGCGTGGCCAGGACGAGGAAGGGGTCGGGGACGTCGTAGGTGGTTCCCCCGATGGACACCTGGCGCTCGGCCATCACCTCGAGCAACGCCGACTGCACCTTGGCCGGGGCTCGGTTGACCTCGTCGGCGAGGACCACGTTGGCGAACACCGGCCCCAGCTCCACGTCGAAGACCTCACGGGAGGGGCGGTAGATGCGGGTGCCGACCAGGTCGGCGGGTACGAGGTCGGGCGTGAACTGGAGGCGGGCGAACGTGCCGCCGACCACGGCGGCGACCGTCTCGGCGGCCAGCGTCTTGGCCAGCCCGGGGGCCCCCTCGAGCAAGCAGTGCCCCCGGGCCAGCAGGCAGACGAACAACCGCTCGATCATCCGGTCCTGGCCGACCACGACGCGCTTGACCTCGAACAGCGCCCGCTCGAGGACCTCGCCCGGCGAGGAGCCGCGCTCGGTCAGCTTGGGTGTGACATCCATGTGCGTTCGCCTTTCCTGTTCCCTGACATCGTGGCCGATGTTGGGCCGCCCTCAGTTCGCGGGGGCGTCTCCGCGCCCTCGCGGGTGGCCGGGGTGACCGGGGAAGCCGGCCCGGTTCACCATCTCGGTGATGCGGCCGGCCAGCGCCGCCACCTTCTCGTCGGCCCGGGCCTGGGTGAGCCTCCCCGTCTGCACGTGCTCGGCCAGCCGGGCCCTCGCCGCAGCGACCAGGTCGTCGACCACCTTCTGCACGGCCACGCCCCTCGACTCTGCCACCTGGGCGATCGACCGACCCTCGCGTAGGGCGGCCCGCAGGTCGGCCTCGCTGATCCCGACGGCCTGCGCGGCGACGGAGAGGAACGCCTTCCGGTGGCGGTGGAGGCGGCCGGCACGGTGCCGCTCGGCGTCGGGCCCGGTCTGCGCCGAGGGCGCCGGCGCCGTGGTGGTGGTCGTGACGTCATCGCTTTGGGCGCCGGTCTGGGCGCCGGTCTGGGCGCCGGTCTGGGCGCCGGCGATGCCAAGGCCGGCGAGCGTCATGCCGAAGGCGGCGCCGGCGGCGAGCAGGCCGGAGCGGAGTGCGTGCCCGCGGTCGCCGCGGGCGGGGGGCGTCTGATCCTCGGGGTGTTCCATGGCAGTTCTCCTCCTGGTGCGGTGCGCCGGCCGAAGTGGGGCGCTGGGACGAGGATCGAGGGCCAGCCTGGGAACGGGCTGTGGAGGGAATGCGAGCTCGCTGCCAGATCGCCCGTCGCCCGGGCGCCTCAGGCGCCGAGCGTCACGGTCAGCGTGCGCGTCGCCTCGTCGCGCACCACCCGCAGCTCGACCGGCTCGCCGGGGCGGTGGGACCCGACGGCCGAGGCCAGGGCGGCGGC
>JALYMX010000088.1 GCA_030773495.1 Actinomycetota bacterium
CCCCGGGCCCCCGCCTCACCTGCGTCGCCGGCCCCGCCGGCGGACCGGCCCTGGCCGGGACGGCCGAGGCGCACCTGTACCGCGTCGGGGCCGGGCTCGAGGCCGTGGAGGGCTTCGAGCACGTGGAGGGCCGGGACCGCTGGTACACGCCGTGGGGCGGGCCCCCCGACGTCCGCTCCCTCTCGGTCAGCCCGACGGGCACGGTTCTGGTGAACGTCCACGTGGGCGGGATCGTGCGCTCCACCGACGGCGGCCGCACGTGGCGTCCCACCATCGACATCGACGCCGACGTCCACCAGGTGCTGGCCCTCGACGCCGGCGCCGCCGTGGCCGCCTGCGCCGAGGGGCTGGCCACCAGTGACGACGACGGCGCCACCTGGACGATCCACGACGACGGGCTGCACGCCACGTACAGCCGGGCGGTGGCGGTGGCCGGCGACGCTGCGCTCTTCAGCGTCTCCGACGGCCCGGGCGGGCGCCGCGCCGCCATCTACCGCCGGCCGCTGGCCGGCGGGCCCATCGAGCGACTCCACGGCGGCCTGCCCGGCGACCTGGGGGGCAACGTCGACACGTTCCGGCTAGCCGGCGGCCCCGACGGCGCCGCCGCCCTCGCCACCCCGGCGGGGGACCTCTACGCCTCGTGCGACGAGGGGAGCACCTGGGAGCAGGTGGCCGCCGGCCTCCCGCCGGTGCGCTGCCTGGTCCTGCCCTGACCGCTCCCGCGCCGGGGCCTCACCCGTCGCCGCACGCCCCGGCCAGGGTGGACAGCTCGTGCCCGCGCCGGAACTGGCGCAGGACGTTGGCGTCGATGCCGTTGGTGACGTAGGAGAAGGACAGGCCGCTGGCCGGATCCGCCCAGGCGATCTGCCCGCCGGCGCCACCGTGGCCGAAGGCGCGGGGCGAGACCGACGAGCCGAACCCCCGCAGGAAGGCCAGCCCGTCGCCGCCGGCCTGCACCAACCCGAGGGTGCGGTTGACGGGCACGTTGAACAGCGCGTCGCCGAGGTGGTTGCGCACGTTGCCCGTCGCGTCGCCCACCACGGCCGGGTCCCAGATCCCGTCGGGGTCGTGGAGGAGGCGTTGGTAGAACAGGGCCAGGTCGGCGGCCCGCATGACGGCGCCGGCGCCCGGAACGCCGACGGCCCGCACGTCGGGCCGGTTGAACGCCAGCAGGGCAGCGTCGGTGACCTCGGAGCCCGGCAGCTCGCGCACCCCGATGGCCGCCTCCAGCTCGTCGGGGGTGGCCGGCTCACCGCACGACTCGAGGTGGGCGATGCCGTCCTGGTCGTCGGGACCGATGCCGAGCACCCTTCCGGGCAGGCCGGTGGGGCGCGCCACCAAGTCGTGCACCGCGTCGCGGAAGTCGCGCCCGGCCTGGCGCTCGAGCACCTCGGCCAGCACCCAGTGGCCCGACGTGGGGTGGTACTCGAACCTCGTCCCCGGCTCCCACGCCAGCGACCACTCGGCGAAGGCGGCCAGGCGGCCCTCGCGGGTCTCCCACTGCGGAGGGACGAGGGTGGCGTGGGGGAAGCCGCCGGTGTGGAGGAGCAGCTGCTCGACGGTGACGACGTGCTTGCCGTTGGTGGCGAACTCGGGGACGTACTCGGCCACCCGCCGGGACACGTCCACCCGACCCTCGCCCATGAGGACCCACACGGCGGCGGTCACGATCGGCTTGGTGCACGAGAACACCGAGTAGCGGGTGTCGGTGGTGGCCTCGCCGAAGGCCTCGAAGGCCACCAGCTCGCCGTCGACGGCCAGCGCCACCTGGCACGACGGCAGCAGCCCCTCGTCCACCTCCCGGCGGGCCCGGTGGAGCAGGGCGTCGAGTCGCTCGGCCGGAACGCCCATGCGCTGCACGCTACCCGCCGGGATGGCAGGCTCTGCGCGCGTGATCCACCGCCGCCGGCTCGCCGCCGCCGCCGTCGTCCTGTTGGTCGTCGCCTCGCCGGCCGTCGCGCCCGTCCGCCTGGCCTACGCGGCGCCCCGGCCCCGCCTGGTGGAGCTGGCCGTCCCCGCCGCCCGCTCGGTGC
>JALYMX010000089.1 GCA_030773495.1 Actinomycetota bacterium
GTTCACGCCCGCAGGTCGCCGGCCGCCTCGGGCTCGAGCCCTTCAAGGGACGCCACCGGCGGCCGCCCCCGCTCCACCCGCCACACGCTGAACGCCGCCGTGGACGCCGCCAGCCAGGCGCCGCCCAGGACGTGCCCGCCCACTACGTCGGACACGTAGTGGACCCCGAGGGCCAGGCGGGAGGCGCCGATGGCCACCACGACCAGGCCCGTGGCCGCCACCGTCGGCCGCCTGGCCCTCCTGGGGAGCGCGGGCAGCACCACGAGCAGGACGGCGCCGTAGGCGACGGTGGACGACATGGCGTGGCCGGAGGGGAAGCTGGCGCCGCCCGCCGTGGCGACGGCGGGTCGCAGCGAGGGTCGGTCGCGGTCCACCGCCGCCTTCACGGCGGCGTTCATCGCACCGGCCACCAGCGTCGTGGCCACCAGGAACAGCGCCAGGCGCCAGCGCCGCCTGCCGGCGGCGTGCACGGCGGCGGCTCCGACGACGGCGGCCAGCCACGCGGAGCTGCCGAGGAAGGTCGTGGCCTTCAGGGCCCGCACCAGTGCCGGCGAGTCCCGGACCCGGGCGTGGAGCTCCTCGGCCGCCGCCGTGTCGGCCAGGGTGAGCGGTCCGTCCCGCACCACCTGGTCGAGCAGGAGGGCGAACGGGATGGCGACGAGCACGAGGGAGACGGCGAGCAGCGTGAGGCGCAGCCCGTAGCGGGCCGTGGGGTCGAGGCGCCGGCGGACCGGTTCGGGCAGGGAGTCGCGCATCCGTGACCGGAGGCGGGGGCCGGTGTGCCGCCGCGCCCCGACGTTACACTCGGCCCCTCGGATGGACGAGGCCCTCGACGTCCCCGGCGGCACCATCGGCGAGCTGCTCTGGAACGTCCCCGACGCCGTGCTGGTGTGCCAGCCCGGGCGCGTCGTGCGCGGGAACCCGGCTGCCGAGGCCATGCTCGGGCTCTCCTCAGAGGAGGCGACGGCAGCGGGCGCCGACCTGCGACGCGTGTTCGGCACCGCCCTCGAGGAGCTGTGGGCCCTGGTCGTCGCCGGCTCGGGGCGCTCGTGCCTGGACTGCGCCGGCGGCACCGGCGGGGTGCTCGACGCCGTGGCGTGGCGTGTGTACGCCGACGAGCGCCCCCCGACGATCGTGGTGCTGCGCGACGTCACCACCGAGCGCCGGCACACCGCGGCCCTGCGCCGGCTGAACGCCCTGGCCCGCGAGCTGGTCGCCGAGCCGTCCCTCGAGGTGCTGCTCATGCGCATCGTCGACGCCGCCAAGGACCTGGCGCGTGCCGACCTCAGCGCGCTCCTCCTCGGGCACGAGGGCGCGCCGGACCAGGTGGCTCACTTCGTCCACGACGCGCCGCCCGAGCTGTTCCCCGAGCGCGTGCCGGGGCTCGTCCGGATGCTGGCCCGTGGCGCCCCCACCGGTGGCGTGGTGCGCACCGAGGATGTGCGCCGGCACTCGGCGGCGGCCGGGATTGCCGCCGGCATCCCCGTCGACGACGGGCCCATCGCCGGCCTGCTGGCCGCCCCGGTCCTCGTGGGCGACGAGGTGGCCGGCGAGTTGGTCGTGGCCAACCGGGTGGGCCGCCCGGGCTTCGACGAGGTCGACGAGGCGGTGGTCACGGAGCTGGCCGCGCACACCGGCGTGGCCGTCTCGTTGGTCACCGCCCGCCACGCCCGTGAGGAGCTCGACGCCGCACGCGAGGGCCTGCTCGACGTGGCCCTCCACAACATCCGCACCCCCCTGACCGTGGCCAAGGGGTTCCTCGCCACGCTGCGCAGCCACGGCGGGGAGCTCTCGCCGGAGGACCGCGAGCACGCCTTCGACGCCATCGCCCGCGCCCACGACCGCATCCACCGGCTGGCCGAGGGGGCTCTCCTCGACGACCCGCTCATCAGCGCCGGCCCGCCTCCGCCACCCGTCCCACCCGTTCTCGGCACGTCTTGGCCCGAATAGCGGGCCGAACCGTGCCGAGAGCATCGCGCCACCGTCAAGCGCGACACAGCTCGAGGGCGCGGGCGGCCGCTGCCTCCGCCTCGCCGGCCGCCTCCACGCCCTCGATGGCCCAGGTGGCGAGGCCGACCACCGGCCGGCCGATGCGCAGGGCCAGGGCGATCTCCGACAGCGTGCCGTACCCACCGCCCACGGCCACCACGGCGTCGGCCGTGCGCACCACGACGGCGTTGCGGGCCTCGCCCATGCCCGTGGCGACGGCCACGTCGACCCACCGGTTGGCGGCGGAGCGGTCGGCGCCGGGCAGCACGCCCAGCGTGGTGCCGCCC
>JALYMX010000090.1 GCA_030773495.1 Actinomycetota bacterium
GGGCGGGCCGGCGCGAGGCGGCGGGGCGGACGGACGTCGCGCCCCTGGCCGCCGGCGGCCGCTTGCCGGGAGCGCGCTTGTTGGACTTGGACCGCTTCTTGGCCGCCACGTCGACTACTCGGCGAGCAGCTTGGCCAGGCGGGTGACGCCCTCCACCAGGTCGTCGTCACCCAGCGCGTACGAAAGGCGGGCGTAGCCCGAGGCGCCGAACGCCTCCCCGGGCACCATGGCCACCCGGGCCTCCTCCAGCACCACCTCGGCCAGCTCCAGGGTGGTGGCGACGGCACGGCCCCGGATCTCCCGGCCCAGGACGTCGTTGAACGACGGGAAGGCGTAGAACGCCCCCTCCGGCTCCGCGACCGTGACCCCGGGGATGCCGGCCAGCAGCTCGCACATGCGCCGGCGGCGCCGGTCGTACACCTCCCGCATCTCGTGCACCGCGGTGAGGTCGCCGGTGAGGGCGGCCAGGGCGGCCCGCTGGGCGACGGCGGCCACGTTCGAGGTGGCGTGGGACTGCAGGTTGGTGGCGGCGGCGACCACGTCGGGGGGGCCCAGGAGCCATCCGACCCGCCACCCGGTCATGGCGTACGTCTTGGCCACGCCGTTCACCACCACGCACTGGTCGGCCAGCTCGGGGACGAGCACGGGCATCGAATGGTGGGTGGCCGAGCCGTAGACCAGGTGCTCGTAGATCTCGTCGGTGAGGACCCACACGCCGTGCTCCAGCGCCCAGCGCCCGACGGCCTCGACGTCCTGGCGGGGGTAGACGGCGCCCGTGGGGTTGGACGGCGACACGAAGACCAGCACCTTGGTGCGCGGCGTGCGGGCCGCCTCGAGCTGCTCCACGGTCGCCCGGAAGCCCGTGGACTCGTCGGCGGGGACGGGCACGGGCACGCCGCCGGCCAGCGCCGCCGCCTCCGGGTAGGTGGTCCAGTACGGCGCGGGCACGAGCACCTCGTCGCCCGGGTCGCACAGGGCGGCGAAGGCGTTGTAGACGGCGTGCTTGCCGCCGTTGGTCACCAGCACCTGGCTCGGGCGCACCGCGAGCCCCGAGTCCCGGGCCGTCTTGGCGGCCACCGCCTCGCGCAGCTCGGGCAGCCCGGCGACCGGCCCGTAGCGGTGGTTGCGGGGATCGCCGCAGGCGGCGATCGCCGCCTCCACGATGTGCGCCGGAGTGGGGAAGTCGGGCTCGCCGGCGCCGAAGCCGATGACGTCCGCACCGAGGGCCTTGAGCGCCTTGGCGCGGGCGTCGATGGCCAGGGTGGCGGACTCGGCGACGGCGGCCAAGCGTGCGGAGACGCGTGCCATGCGGCCATGCTGTCACAGTGAGCCGGCCCTCCCCACCCGACATCCGCATCCCCGCCACGCTGCTCCCCTCCGACGGTCGGTTCGGGTCCGGGCCCTCCAAGGTGCGCCACGAGGCCGTGGAGGCGTTGGCGGCGGCGGCGGCGGCCTACCTGGGCACGAGCCACCGCCAGGCCGGCGTGCGGTCCCGGGTGGGCCGCCTGCGCGAGGGGTTGGGCACGCTGTTCGGCCTGCCGAGCGGGTACGAGGTGGCGCTGGGCAACGGCGGGACCACCCTGTTCTGGGACGTGGCCACGTTCTGCCTCATCGGCCGGCGCAGCCAGCACCTGTCGTTCGGGGAGTTCTCGTCCAAGTTCGCGGCGGCGGCGGCCGCCGCCCCCCACCTCGAGCAACCCGAGATCGTCGTGTCCGACCCGGGCACCCATCCGGCGCCGCGCGCCCGGGCCGACATCGACCTGTACGCCCTCACCCACAACGAGACGTCGACGGGCGTGGCCATGCCGGTGGCCCGCCCGGTGGGCGCCCCAACCGGTTCCTTGGTTGCGGTGGACGCCACGTCGGCGGCCGGCGGCATGCGGGTGGACATGGGCCAGGTCGACGCCTACTACTTCGCCCCCCAGAAGTGCTTCGCCGCCGACGGCGGCCTGTGGCTGGCGCTGCTCTCCCCCGCCGCCGTCGAGCGGGCCGAGCGCCTGGCCCGCGCCGGGCGGTGGACGCCGGCCTCGCTCGACCTGCGCATCGCCCTCGAGAACTCGCGCCTCGACCAGACCTACAACACGCCGGCGCTCGCCACGCTGTTCCTGCTCACCGAGCAGGTCGAGTGGATGCTGGCCAACGGCGGGCTCGAGTGGGCGGCGTCACGGTGCGACCGCTCGGCGGCGACGCTGTACGGCTGGGCCGAGGCGTGCCCGTACGCCTCGCCGTTCGTGGCCGACCCGGCCCAGCGCAGCCCAGTGGTGGGCACCATCGACTTCGACGCCTCGGTGGACGCCGGCGCCGTCGCCGCCGTGCTGCGGGCCAACGGCGTCGTCGACACCGAGCCGTACCGCAAGCTGGGCCGCAACCAGCTGCGGGTAGCCATGTTCCCCGCCATCGAACCCGACGACGTGGCCGCCCTCACCCGCTGCATCGACCACGTCGTGTCCGCCCTATCCTGACCCCCCGCCGTTCCCGAGTACATAGGGCCCGGATTCCGGGCCCTATGTACTCGGGAACAGGCGGAGCGCCTCCCGCAGCGTCTCGCACACCATGTGGGGCTGCCTCGTGATCTCCTCCCACACGAACCGGTACGTCCGCCAGCCGTGGTTGAGCGCCTCGCGGTCGCGCCGGCGATCGTCGGCCATTTGATCCATCCGGCTGTGCCAGCGCCGGCTGTCCGCCTCGACGAGGATCCGCGCCTGCGGATAGGCGACGTCGACCCGCCCCTCGCGTGCCGAGCGCCAGGGCAACGGGAGCTGGGGAACGGGTTCGGGGAGCCCCCCGTCCCGCAGCACCTTCAGCAGGCGCCGCTCGAGGACGCTCTCGGGAGGCACGTACCCGTCACCGCGGGAGGCGACGACGTGGCCGAGCACCTTCATCCCCCGCTTGCCCCGCCGGCGCAGCGCTTCGTAGAGCGCCGCCAGCTCCTCCACCCGGCACACACCGCTCACATGCGCCTCATCGACCGCCCGGGCCAGGCGCGCCTCGGAGGTGAAGGCGGCGATGTCGAACAGGGTGCGGGCGGGGGTGGTCACGGGCAGGCCCTCGACGCGCGTGACGTGGTCGGGGCGTAGATCGGTGGACTGCCGGACGGTCCACGGCGCCGGGCGCTCATGGTCGCCGTGGACGACGGTGAGCACGACCGGCCCGGGGCGAAAGAGCGAGAGGTGGTGCAGGGCCGCTGCGGACTCGTGGGAGATCACCGAGCCCGGTCCCACGTCGAGATGAGCCATCCAGAGGCGACGCCGCCACGAGTCCGGCCAACCAGGGTGGCCATACACGCCGGGCGCGAGCGAGAGCCAGCGGCCCGCTCGCAGTCGCCGGCCTATCAGCTGGGGGGTGACGCCCGCCTCGAGCGCCTGGCCCCGCGAGAACAGTCCGTGCTGCGCACCGGCAAGCGCGGCGATGCTGCCATCGTCCACGGGATTCGCTCCTCGTGAGACGGCCGTACACAGGTTCCCGAGTACATAGGGGCCGGATTCCGGGCCCTATGTACTCGGGAACGATAAGGGAGGCGGCGGGGTCAGCCGCCGCTGACGTCCTGGGGGCGCTGGCGGCCGGCGGCGATGAACGGCATCATGGCCCGCAGCTCGGCGCCCACCTTCTCGATGGGGTGCTGCTGGCCCTTCTCCCGCAGCGCGGAGAACCGGGGGCGCCCGGCCCGGTTCTCGGCGATCCACTCCTCGGCGAACTTCCCGGAGCGGATCTCCTCGAGCACCCGGGCCATCTCCTCGCGCACGGCGTCGTTGATGATGCGGGGGCCGCG
>JALYMX010000091.1 GCA_030773495.1 Actinomycetota bacterium
GGTCGACCCGGAGACCGGCGAGGAGGTGCACCGGCGCATCCGGCCCCGCATGGGCGGGTTCCGCGACGACCCGGGCTGGCCCCTGGTCGCCGCGCTCGAGGTGTTCGACGACGCCACCCAGACCGCCCGCCCGGCCGCCATCTTCACCGAGCGGGTGGTGTCGCCGCCTCCCCTCCGCCTCGGCGTCGACTCGGCGGCCGAGGCGGTGGCGGTGTGCCTGGACGAGGCCGGCCGCCTGTACCTCGACCGCATCGCCGAGCTGCTGGGCACCGACCCGGCGACCGCCAGGGAGGAGCTGGGCACCCTGGCCTTCGACGACCCGGAGTCGGGCGAGCTGGTCCCGGCCAGCTCCTACCTGTCGGGCAACGTGCGGACCCGGTTGGGCGCCGCCCGGGCGGCCGCCGGCGCCGATCCGCACTTCGCTGCCAACGTCGCCGCCCTGGAGGAGGTGCTGCCCCGCCAGCTGGAGCCGGGCGAGATCACCGCCGGCCTGGGCGCCCCGTGGGTGCCGGCGGGCGACGTGGAGGCGTTCTGCTCCGAGGTGCTGGGCGTCGGGCTCGACGTCGAGCGCCTGGCCGCACTGGGGCACTGGGCCGTGCGCCTGACCGAGGGCCGGCGGGGCTCGGTGGCGCTGTCGTCGGAGTGGGGCACGGCGCGGGCCGATGCCATCGCCCTCCTCGACGCCGGGTTGAACCAGCGGCTGCACACCGTGTGGGACGAGGACTCCGACGGGCGGCGGGTGCGCAACGACGCCGAGACTCTGGCCGCCCGGGACAAGCAGGACGCGCTGGCCACCCGCTTCTCGTCGTGGGTGTGGGAGGAGCCGGCCCGGGCCGGGCGCCTGGCCGCCCGCTACAACGAGGCGTTCCGCTCCGTGGTGGTGCCCCGCCACGACGGCAGCCACCTCAGCCTGCCCGGCCTGGCCGCCACGTTCACGCCCCACCCCCACCAACGCGACGCGGTGGCCCGCATCCTCACCGACGGCCGGGTGCTGCTGGCCCATGCGGTGGGCGCCGGCAAGACGGCCACCATGGTCATGGCCGCCATGGAGCTGCGCCGCCTCGGCCTGGCCGCCAAGCCGGCGGTGGTGGTGCCCAACCACATGCTGGAGCAGTTCTCTCGGGAGTGGCTCCAGCTCTACCCGACGGCCAAGTTGCTGATCGCCGACCGCGACCGGCTGTCGAGGCAGCGGCGCCAGGAGTTCGTGGCCCGCTGCGCCACCGGCGACTGGGACGGGGTGGTGTTCACCCACGCCGGCTTTGGCCGCGTCCCCCTCGGTCGCGACCTGTACGGCGCCTACCTGGACACCCAGCTGGAACGCTGCCGGGCGGCCCTGGCCGAGTCCCGCTCGGGCAAGGGGATCAGCGTCAAGCGCATGGAGCGCCGCCTGGCCCAGCTGGAGGAGACCTGCCGGCGCCTGCTGGCGGCGGAGTCCAAGGACGACGGCGTGCGCTTCGAGGAGACCGGGATCGACCACCTGGCCATCGATGAGGCGCACGCGTTCAAGAACCGCCGGGTGGACTCGTCCATCGAGGGCATGGCCGTGGCCGGCTCCCGTCGGGCCCAGGACCTCGACGCCAAGCTGTGGGCGCTGCGCCGTGCCCACGGGCCGCGGGTGGTGACCTTCGCCACCGCCACGCCGGTGGCGAACTCCATCGCCGAGCTGTGGACCATGCAGTCCTACCTCCAGCCCGACGTGCTCGACGCCGCCGACCTCGGCGCGTTCGACGCGTGGGCCGCCACCTTCGGGCGCACGGTCACCGCCCTCGAGCTCGCCCCCGACGGCGGCAGCTACCGGATGAAGACCCGCTTCGCCCGGTTCCAGAACGTCCCCGAGCTGATCGACCTGTACCGCCAGGTGGCCGACGTGCGCGCCGCCGACGATGTGGCCCTGCCCGTGCCGTCCCGGACCGGCGGCAAGCCCGAGACGGTGGTGGTCCCACCGAGCCCGGCACTCCGGGACTATGTGGCCGACCTGGCCGAGCGTGCCGAGCAGGTGCGGTCCCGAGCGGTGACGCCCGAGCAGGACAACATGTTGAAGATCACCGGGGACGGCCGCCGGGCGGCCCTCGACCTGCGCCTGGTAGGACTGCCCCCCGACCGGGAGGGCGGCAAGCTGGCAGCCGCCGCCGAGCGCATCGCCGCCATCCACACGTCGTCGGCCGGCATGTGCTTCCTCGACGACGCCGGCCAACCCCATCCGCGCCCGGGCGCCCTGCAGCTGGTGTTCTGCGACGCCTCCACGCCGTCCGGCGCCGGCTGGAACGCCTACGACGAGCTGCGGTCCCTCCTCACCGCCCGGGGTGTGCCAGCCGATTCCGTGCGCTTCGCACACGAGGCGGCCAGTGACGACGCAAAGGCCCGCCTGTTCGCCGCCTGCCGGGACGGCCGGGTGGCCGTACTGGTCGGCTCCACCGAGAAGATGGGCGTTGGAACCAACGTCCAGGCCAGAGCGGTGGCCCTGCACCACCTCGACTGCCCGTGGCGGCCGGCCGATATCGAACAGCGCGAGGGCCGCATCGTGCGCCAGGGCAACCAGAACGCCGAGGTAGCCGTCGTGCGCTACGCCACCGAGGCCAGCTTCGACATCTACATGTGGCAGACGGTCGAGCGGAAGGCCGCCTTCATCGCCCAGGTCTCCACCGGCCGGGGAGTCGAGCGCGAGGTCGACGACATCGGCGAGCAGGCCCTGTCGTTCGCCGAAGTCAAGGCGTTGGCGTCGGGCAACCCGCTCATCGTGGAGAAGGCCGGCGTGGACGCCGAGGTCGCCCGGCTCTCTCGCCTACGCCGCTCGCACCAGGACGACCAGCACCGCCTCCGGGTCAAGCTCGCGGCCGCCGAGGCACGGGCGGCCGCGCTGGCGCAGCGGATCGCCGCGCTGCAGACGGCCATCGGCCAGCGCCGGGACACCCGGGGCGACCGGTTCGAGATGACCGTCGAGGAGACGCGCCACCGGTCCCGCACCGAGGCGGGCCAGCACCTCCAGCGACTGATCGGCTCCATGCTTGCGAGTCGTCACGGCCCGGCCGAGTTCCAGATGGGGCAGCTGGGCGGCTTCGAGCTGCGGGCCGAGCTGGATCGCGGCTCGGGCACCGTATGGTTTCGCCTTGCCGGCATCGACGACGAGATCGGTGGCGGGAGTGACGACCTGCTCAAGGTGGAACCGTCGAGCGTCGTCCAAAGACTCGAGCGCCGGCTGCGGGCGATCGACGACGCTCTCACGGCAGCGAAGAGCGACAGGGAAACGGCCCGGCGCGAGATGACGCAGGCCAAGGCGCGCTTGGGCTCCGCTTTCCCCTACGACGAAGCCCTCCGGGCCGCGCAACGCCGCCAGCACGAGATCAACGACTGCCTCTTGCGGACGGACCAGGCGGACGGACCTGAACCGCCGCTGCCCGAGCGGATGGCGGCCCGGCTCGCGCGTGTGAGCCCGGGCGGGCCGCCCGCCCTCCACGTCTGACGCCGGAGGCCTGTCCCGTGAGCCGGCCGGCCATCGCCGCTGCAGTCCACTGGAAGATGCGCTCGATAACCAGACGCGAGGAGGGAACACCGAACGCCGAGCTTGTCGCGGGTCACTTCACGCACGGTTCACAGGGTTCACGGCTCGGAAGCACCGTAGACCACTCGGCCCAGATGCTCGGCTGCCTTCTGATCGGCCGACCTCCGACCCTTGGCGTAGTGCTTGGTGAGCACCTGCGGCCCGTGGCCCTGCCTTTGCGCCACCATGCTGATGTTGAATCCCGCATCCAACAGCTCCGACGACGTGAACCTCCTGAGCGCGAGGATGGACCCGTCGAAGTCGTAGCTGTGCCCTCGGGTTCTCGCCGCTTCCCGCTCGAGTGCCGCTGCCACGGCTCCTGACGCCCAGCGCTCACTCCGCCCGAGCCGTTCGCCGATATCGGCGAACGAGTGCCCGCCCTTCGGCGCGACGCCCCGCGTGCCAGTTGGCCGGAGGGGTCGCTCCTCACGATAGAGACGCAACGCTTCGTCCTCGAGCGCCACCGTCGTCGGGCGCTTCTGATCGATCCCGAGGTGCAGCTTGAGACGGGCGACGCGCCGGGTGAGGTAGTCGGTGGGCATCGGCGCCGAGCCGTCCACCGTCAGGGTGAAGACGAACGGGTCAGTAGCCGGCGTTGCGCCAACGAGGGCAAAGACGTCGTCCTGGTCATCACATACCCGGCGCAGCATCGCCGTTGTGGCCTCGTCCACGAAAAAGCTCCGCTCCCGGCGGGTCTTGGTGCCCTTGACCCGCCGACCGTCGACCGCGACGTCGACGGTGAGACGCCGGTCATCCCAGTGCACGCGCGAGCGGCGGAGGCCAACCAGCTCGCCTCGTCTCATGCCGGTGACGGCACCGAGCGCGAGCACGGGCGCGACGTCCGGCACGACGTCCACGGCGGCGGCGAGGAGGGCCGTGAGCTCGTGGACCTCCGGTGGGATTCGCTCCGGTGACACGTACGTGCTGGTGGGCAACTGGAACTCCGCCATCGGGTTCCGCGTCGTGAGTCTGCGTGAGCGCGCCCATTTGAAAAAGGGCACGTAGAGGCTCTTCGCCTGGTTGAGGCTCGAGCGGCTTAGACCGGCCCGCCGCATAGCACCGAAGAGCTTGTCGATGGTGGCGCCGTCGACGTCCCGGACGAGTCGCGCACCGATGTGCGGGGCAAACCACTTCCGGTGGACGGCTCTGTAGCCCTCAATGGTCTTGGACTCCCTCCCCTTTTCGTCCCGAAGGTGCTCGGTGAGGAACCGCTCGACGGCCTCGTCGAAGCGGACGGTGGAGGACTCCCGGCTGGGGCCACCCGTCGATCGGACGGCGCTGCTGAAGGCCGCCAGTTCCGCCGCGGCCTCACGTGCGTCTCGAACATGGACCGTCCGGTGGATCCGGCGCGCCTTGCCGTCCGGCCCCTGCGGAGCGGTGACAGAAAGCTTCCACACGCCCGGACGCACCTGGCGAACGGAACCGCTCCCCTTGCGCGCTCGCGAGCCGCGCTGGGGCGACGACTCGACCAGCCTCAGGTGATCGAGCCGAACACACGCCGGCTCGTCGGGACAGGCGAGCACACGGCTCGACGCCGGGAGAGCTCCGTACGCAAGCTCCCAGGCGCGTCGGTGGGCCGTGACGTGCTTGCCGGCGACCTTCAGCCGCCCGGTACGGCGTGCGGCGTCGATTGCCCCGGTCCACAGGTGGTGCTGGCCACTCCGGTCGACGTTGCGCTCGAAGCGATCCGCTGCGTCCTGCATGTGCCGTCCTCCACGAGCCGCCCCGTTGAGGGGCATCTGATGTGGACGGCAAGACCAACTGCGGAGCCATCGACCGCTCGGACACGATACCGGCAGCCGGTGCATCAAGCGGTGCATCAACTGGTGCATCGCGCCCGCCGGGCGCGATCACCGCCTTGATGCACCGCACCGGCGGCCGGCCTCGAATCACGAAACGCCTGGTGAGGCGGTGATCTTGCTGGCTCCGGGGCTGGGACTCGAACCCAGAACCCTCTGATTAACAGTCAGATGCTCTGCCAATTGAGCTACCCCGGAATCAGCGCTCGACGATAGCAGCGCCCCGGGCCCGCCGGGCCGGCCGCCAGCCGCTTGTGAACCGCCGGGAGGCGGGGTATGAAGCGCGCATGAGACTTCGACTCGGATTCGTCCTCGGGTTCGGTTCCGGCTACTACCTGGGCGCCATGGCGGGACGCGAGCGGTACGAGCAGATCAACCGCAAGTTGCGCCAACTGCGGCGCAGCGACGCCTACGAAGCGGCCACCGACGCCGCCCGCGACGCCGTGGAGACCGGCGTCGAGAAGGCCCGGGACTTCGTCGAGTCGGCCACGGGCAACGGCGACGAGCCCGGCTACGACACCACCCCGTACACCAGCCCCGGCACCGACCGCTGACCGCCTCCCGCTACTCGTCGTCGAGGTAGTCGCGCAGGCGCTGGCTGCGCATGGGATGGCGCAGCTTGGCCAGCACCTTGGACTCGATCTGGCGGATGCGCTCTCGGGTGACGCCGAACTCCTTGCCGACCTCCTCCAGGGTGCGCACCTGACCGTCGTCGAGCCCGAAGCGGAGGCGCACGACCTGCTGCTCCCGCTCGGACAGCTCGGACAGCGCCTGCTTGACCGCCTCGTTGAGCAGCGCCCTGGCCGCGGCGTCGGCGGGGACGACGGCCGACTGGTCCTCGATCACGTCGCCCAGGCTGAAGTCCTCGTCGCCCATGGGTTGCTCGAGCGACACCGTGTCCTGGCCGATGCGCAGCACGTCACGCACCCGTTCCGGAGACATCTCCGCCCGCACCGACAGCTCCTCGAGCGTCGGCTCCCGCCCGTGCTCCTGGATCAGCTGGCGCTGCACCCGTCCGACCTTGTTGATCGTCTCCACCATGTGGACCGGGATGCGGATGGTGCGGGCCTGGTCGGCGATGGCCCGGGTGATGGCCTGGCGGATCCACCACGTGGCGTAGGTGGAGAACTTGAACCCCTTGGTGTAGTCGAACTTGTCGACGGCCCGCATCAAGCCGAGGTTCCCCTCCTGGATGAGGTCGAGGAACAGCATCCCTCTGTTGCGGTAGCGCTTGGCGATCGACACCACGAGGCGCAAATTGGCGTTGATCAGCTCCTGCTTGGCCTTGAGGCCGTCGGCGACGACGACCTCCTCGGGGCGCAGCTCGGCGCTCGGGTTCACGCAGCCGCCATACCGCTCCTGGATCCGGGCCGCCGCCTCGAGGCCGCGTTCGATGCGCTTGGCCAGCGCGACCTCCTGCTCGGCGGAGAGCAGCTGCACCTTGCCGATCTCCTTGAGGTACATGCGCACCGGGTCGGCGGCCACCCCGCCGTGGTCAGCGTCGACGTCGCCGGGTGCGTGGGCCGGGGCGGAGGGCGGACGGCGCGGCCTCACCCGCACGGTGGCGGCGGTACCGTGAGGCGTGGCCGAGGGCGCCGCCTCGACGTCGACGTCGACGTCGGCCTCGATGACCTCGTCGACCACGGCGTCGTCGGTGTCGTCGTAGACGATGCCCTCGGCGCGGACGCGGGCCACCACCTCGTCGATGAGCGCCGGGCTGAGCTCGACGGCGCCGAGCACACCCATGAGATCGTCGGTGGTGAGGGCGCCCCGTGCCCGTCCCGCCTGCAGGAGCCGGGCGAAACCCTCCGCAGGCACCCCCTGCGGGACGGGCAGCGTCACTCCGCCCTCTCGCCCCATCGCACCAGCCAGGCTACCAACCGCTCGACGGCGCCGACGTCGGGGAGATCGGCCAGGGTGACCTTGAGCCACGCCACGGTGGCGGCGACGTCGAGCGCCCGCTCGGGCGCGGCGCGGGCCTCGGCCTCCAGCTCGGCCAGCGCCCGGCCCACCGCCCTGTCCACCAG
>JALYMX010000092.1 GCA_030773495.1 Actinomycetota bacterium
GACGCTGGAAGAAGGCGAGTGCGAGAAGGGCGCTCGATGAGAAGGAGAGGTGAGTTCGGGACGAGGTACTACGACGCGTTGGTCGGTAGGTTTGGGCCAAGGCCCGTCGCTCGGCGTCGTAGCGCACGGGCAGCAACAGCCGCCGACTACGAGTACGGGTCCGGTGACCCCGTAAACAACCACGACTTGGACGGGAAACTGTGTGTAGGGCGATTCAGTGATACGAAGTGCAGGGCTCGGAGCGCGTACGCGAGGTTCGGCAAGATGCTGAAAAGGACGAAGGCGGGCTACGACCTGTTTAAGAACGCAAACGACTGTCTCAACCGCTCCGACCCGAACGTTAACGCATCCGTGTCGGCTTTCTTCAACGGCTTGCTCCGGTTCAACCCGTTCTCGGGTTCGCCCGCCTATCGCATCCTACTTGGCACGCTTGGGAAGATGTGGGGTTGCTCGACCAACGTCTTTTGCGGCGTCGCTAGCGAACTGCGCCGAGAAGAGCGGGTGTGGGTGGGGGAGGCAAGGCCATGTCCGTTCTTTGTGCCGAGCCGGTGAGCGGGGTGTCGACACGGCGCGTGCGCATTTCTCGCTGGGCGGGCTCTTTGCTCATCCTCACGGCACTCGTGTTGCTGCTCGTCGTCCCGATCAGAACTGCACCCGCCAATGTCGCCAAGGACTGCGGAAGGCTGCTCGAAGAACCGGGAGGCAAACTGTGGGCCACCCCTGCCGGCGAACGCGGGTTCCTGCAGCCGTTGCTTCAGGAGCAACGGCTTGAGGCGGTTTGCGAAGACGCAGCGGCTGCACGGTGGATTTATGTTGGCGTCGTGACCGCTGGACTTGGTCTAGCAGTGTGGCGGGCGGTCAGAAGCGGGGCGGGACCGCGGTCCCGGCTCCTGGCGCTACTAGTAGCCGTCGCTGCACTCGCGGGCGCCGTGTTCGACGGACCCCCCGTTTTGCTCGGTCTCGCAGTGGTTGGTTTAGCTCTGTCCGTCTGGTCGTCGTCCGTAACCCGCGGGGCCCAGCCAGGTGAGAGCCTACTGCAGGGTGGAGATGGTGAGGCTCCTACCGCCGGAGGCAGAAGCCCGGGATCACCAAGGGCGACCAACCCCTTGACCCTGGACCGTCACCCCCGGCGATCATCACGTCGCCGACGTTTATGACCCCGAGAGCCGGTCACATGTCACTGGCGCTGGCGTGGTCCCCTCGAGCTGGCGCATGACACTCTCGCCCACCGAGACTGACGATTCGCCCCGTGCGCGCCTTCTCTTCGCGCGAGGCAGCTTCCACGGATGGAGCAGAGAAAGAAGCCCTAACTCTCCTTAGCGGAAGCGCCTGCTGAGCCCAACGGCCAGTAACGAGGTCGAAGGCCGGCGGTTCAGGTCGAACCGCGCTTCAAATTGATGACGCCGAAGAACTGCATTTTTCACCGAGCTCGATGTGAACGGCGGCCCGTTTCGTGGCCGTTCCCCGAACGGCTCGCGCGGCTCGCTCACGGTGTGCTCCGGATAGCGCAGAGCTGCCGTTACGCGGCGTGCCGAGTTACGCGATTCCGCACAGAATCAATGTGAGCCAGATTGCGCCATGGTCCGCGGTATAACGCCACTCGATAATCCGGCGACCTTTGCTCCGCGCAAATCTGTCCGTGATCGCTGCCCTACCGGCGGCCCGACCTCCCTGCGCCGGCCCGATAGAACCTGGGCGCCGACGCGGCACCGAGCGGTCGCCGCGACGTGCCGTGGTCGTCGTTCGCCCGGTGCCCCTCCGGCGTCGGGTGGCGGCCCCGGACGGCGCGCATGCGACGCAGGAACCCGCCGGGCACGCGCGTCGTGGTCTCCGCCGGCGTCTCGAACGTCGGGGTCTCGAAGAACGGCGCGAAGCGGTCGGGGAAGCCGGGCATGGTGCACCCGATGCAGATCCCTCCCATGCTCATGCACCCGCCATTGCCGTCGATGACACCCCGCTCGGCGATGTTGCACTGCACGACCGGTCCGTGGCACCCGAGCTCGACCAGGCAGGTGCTGCTCCCCGCCTCCGCGGCGAAGACGCCCTGCTCGTAGTAGCGGGCACGAGGGCAGCCGGCGTGGACGTTGTCTGCGAACAACCACGAGGGCCGGCCCAGCTCGTCGAGCTCGGGGAACGGTGCCAGCCCGTTGAGGTGGAGCAGGAGGGCGGACGCCGTCTCGACGAAGTTGTCGCCGAGGGGGGCGCACCCGGGGATGTTCACGACCGGCACGCCGGCCGCCGAGCGGTAGTCGACCCCCAGATG
Source organism: Actinomycetota bacterium (assembly GCA_030773495.1). Classification (GTDB taxonomy): domain Bacteria; phylum Actinomycetota; class Acidimicrobiia; order Acidimicrobiales; genus JALYMX01. The sequence continues at coordinate 2,264 of JALYMX010000092.1, forward strand.
GTCCCCGACGCCGGTGGCGTTGGTGGGGTTCCCCTTCGCCGCGGGGATGCCCCCCCACGTGGCGCAGGTCCCGACGGCGATGGTCGCCACCGCCCCGGGGGCGAGGCGGTCCAGCCACTCCCGGCTCGTCACCTGGCGTCCCGTGGCCGGGTCCTGCCCGAGCCCCAACCAGTGGCCGTCGCCGGCGCGGGACTCGTCCATCACCGACCCCTCGCAGGTGAGGATGTGCGGGGCGTCGAGCTCGCCGCGCTCGGCCATCCACAGGTTCTCCGTCCACTCGGCGCCCGACTCGGTGGCGAGCACGGTGTGCACGAGCTCCACGCGGGGCAGGCCGGGGATGGCGCCGGTCAGGAGCTGCTCGATGCGCGGGTGGGTGGCGCCGACCACGGCGACCGTGCACCCCTCGCACGAGGCGCCCGGTAGCCAGATCAGGTACACCTTCGCCAACGGCCCGAGGGCCAACGGGTCGTGCGGCTGCACCGTGCCGGCGCTGCGGACGGCGAGCGGCGCCAGGGGATCCCGCGGGTCGTGGGGAGCGCGCGGCGACGAGCCCATCGTCCATGCATCGGCACCGGGACGGGAATCGTGAGCGGAATTCGGGCCGGCGGCGAAAACTTGCCCCGGCGCGCCCCGCTGGACGGCGCCGGTCGCCGGTCAGAGCCAGCTCAGGCGAGTGCTGCCAGCGACGCCGCCGTCGGGAGTGCCGCCGAGCTCCCCGCCACGCACGCGCCGGAGCAGCCGGTCCACGGCGCTCATGATCTCGCCGGCCGCCACCCGCACCTCGTCCGCGTCGTTCGGGCCCACCTCGTCTCGAGCGACGCCCGCCTCCGCCAGCAGCTCCTCGAAGTGAGCGAGCCGGGCGCCCACCCACGCGACCGGGTCCGCCGACATCTCGTCGACGAAGTGGCGCCGCCCCGGCTCCCACCCGTCGAAGCGGGGGTGGTGGTGGGCGCGGTCGAGGCTCCCGGGGTTCGCCACCGATTCGAGCAGATCGGCCCGCCAGATCGGGCGCTCGACGGCGATGGGCCGAGCCGAGTAGATCGACCCGCGGAGCTCGCCGCGCTCGAAGAGCCGGACCTCGAGCCGCACCCCCTGCTCCGGGCCCTCCTGGCCGGGCTCGGGGCGCGGGTTCACGAAGTAGAGGTCGCTGACGACGACACCGGCGTGGTCGAAGGCGAAGGCGTAGAGCAGGGCGTCCTCCTTGCTGGCCGGCCAACCGTAGGCCGAACCACGCCACTCCCGTCCATGAGGCGACGGCTCCTACCCCGACGACGGGCCTCCCATCGACGAGTGCTCGCTGGTCCCGGTCGGGTTCGCGGCCGCCGCCGCCTCCCGGGCGGCCCGCTCGCGCGCCCCGGCCTGCCCCGCCTCCTCCCTGGCGGCGGCCAGCCGCGCCCGCGCCTCGGCCAACTCGCCCTCGAGCCGCTCCACCCTCGCGATTGCCGCGTCCAGCTGCGATCGTGCCCGGTCGGCGTCGGCGGCTGCCTCGGCAGCGGCTCGGGCGAGCCGTGCCGCCTCCTCCCTCCTGCGCTCCACGTCCTCGTCCCGGGTGCGCTGGTCCTCCGCCTCGTCGGGCAGGGGCGCCGGCGCCGAGGGGAGGGGCAGGTCCAACAGGCCGGCGAAGCCCACCCGTCGGGGCACCGGGGCAGCGAGACGCCCGCTGCGGACGAGGGCGGCGACCGAGGCGTCGACGGACGCTGCCTCCAGCGTGGCTTCGATCTCCTCCCGGTGGGCGCCGGCGTCGCCACCTCCCCGCCGCGCCAGCACGGCGACGGCCTCGTCGGCCATGGAGGCGATCAGCGCTCGTCGCTCCTCGGCCGCCCCGTGGAGAACGAGCGGGTCGGCGCCGGCGAGCTTCGTGCGCCTCCCGCAGCCGCTCCCCGGCGGCGACCAGCGAGTCGACGGCGTCGGGGGTGCGCAGCGCCAGGTGGTCGACGGCCCACGCCGCCACCGTCGGCCGGCGCAGCGCGGTGACC
>JALYMX010000093.1 GCA_030773495.1 Actinomycetota bacterium
CCCGTACACCGAAGGGCTGCTTGCGTCGGTGCCGCGCGTCGACTCGCCGCGGGGCAAGCTGACCGCCATCCCAGGCTTTCCGCCGGCGCTGGGCAGCGTGCCGGCCGCGTGCACGTTCGCACCGCGCTGTTGTCGGCGTCGCGAGGTGCCGTGCACCACGGAGGAACCGCCGTTGTACCCCGTGCCCGGCAATGAGCTCCGGGCGAGCCGGTGTCACTTCTTGGCCGAGGTTCTCGAGGAGCGGGCGCCGGTATGAGCGAACCGATCCTGCAGGTGCGCGACCTGGTCAAGCACTATCCCCTGACCCGCGGCGTCGTCTTCTCGCGCACGGTGGGGCGCGTGCGGGCCGTCGACGGGGTCAGCTTCGACCTCGCGGCGGGTGAAACGCTGGGGCTTGTGGGGGAGTCCGGTTGCGGCAAGTCCACGCTGTCGAGGCTGCTCATGGCGATGGAGCGTCCGACGAGCGGCACGGTGAGCTACCGCGGCGAGGACGTCTCGCGGATGCGGGGCAAGCGCCTGCGGGGTCTGCGCCGCAGGATGCAGATGGTGTTCCAGGATCCCTACAGCTCGCTGGACCCCCGCCAGACCGTGGGCGAGATCGTCGGTGAGCCGTTCGACATCCATCCTCAGGTGGCTCCGCGCGGGCAGCGTCGCCGCCGGGTGCAGGAACTGCTGGAGCTGGTGGGCCTCGACCCGGCCTTCGTCTCGCGCTACCCGCACTCCTTCTCCGGCGGACAGCGCCAGCGCATCGGCATCGCCCGGGCCCTCGCCCTCGAGCCCAAGGTCATCGTGCTCGACGAGCCGGTGTCCGCCCTCGACGTGTCCATCCAGGCCGGCGTGGTGAACCTGCTGGAGGACCTCCAGGCCCGGCTCGGCGTGGCCTACCTGTTCGTGGCCCACGACCTGTCGGTGGTGCGCCACATCTGCGACCGGGTGGCCGTGATGTACCTGGGCAAGATCATGGAGATCGGCGGGCGCGACGAGGTGTACCGGTCGCCGTCCCACCCCTACACCCAGGCGCTGCTGTCGGCCGTGCCCGTGCCCGACCCCCAGGCCGAGCGCCGGCGCCAGCGGATCGTGCTCCAGGGAGACGTGCCCAACCCCGTCGACCCCCCGTCGGGCTGCCGCTTCCGCACGCGCTGCTGGAAGGCGCAGGACATCTGCGCCGAGGAGGAGCCGGCGCTGGTCGACCGCGGGCAGGGCCATCCCGTCGCCTGCCACTTCGCCGAGGCGCACCAGGTCGTCTGACGTGGTCGGTCGGCGGGCGGTCCTGTGGCTCGTTCTGGCCGTCCTCGTGGCCGTCGAGCCCAACCCGGTCCACGAGGAGGCCGGCGCCGAGGGCGGGCGGCTGCCGGCGGCGGACGGGCGAGCGCGTCGCGTGCTGCGGGTGGGGATCACGCCGGTGGGCGGGCTCGACCCCGCCCAGGTCCGCTCCATCGAGCAGGCGCTGGTCGTGGACCAGCTGTTCGACTCGCTCACCGCCGTCCACCCCACCACGCTCGAACCCGTGCCGGCGCTGGCCGCCCGCTGGGAGAGCTCGCCGGACCAACGCCTGTGGACGTTCTTCCTGCGTCCCGGGGCCAGCTTCGCCAACGGGCGAGCGGTGACCGCGGCCGACGTGAAGTACTCGTACGAACGGGTGGCCCGCCGGGGGTCGGGCTCGCCGGGATCGGACCTGCTGCGCCTGGTGAGCGGGTACACGGCGTTCCGCACCGACGCGCCGGAGCTGGTGGGCGTCGCCGCTCCCGCCCCCGACGTGGTCCAGATCGCCCTCGACGAGCCGTGGGGCGTCCTCCCGAGCGTGCTGGCCAGCCCGGTGCTGTCCGTGGTCCCCGCCGAGGCGGTCGAGGCGGCGGAGCCGGTGTTCGCCGACGCGCCGGTGGGGAGCGGCCCGTTCCGGGTCGAGCGGCTCGAGGGCGGCGTGCTGTCGCTGGTCCCCGTGCCGGGCGCCGAGGTGAGCATCGACGGCGTGGACTTCGTGCAGTTCGACGACGTGGGCGGCGCCTATCGCGCCTTCACCCGCGGCGAGGTGGACTGGGCCCGGGTCCCGCCCCAGGACGTGCAGGAGGCGGCCCGCCGCTACGGCGACGGCGGCTTCCGCCCGTACGTGGCCCAGCTGTTCTACGGCTTCAACCTGGGCAGCCCGAAGTTGGCCGACGCCCGCTTCCGGGAGGCCATCGTGCGGGCCATCGACCGGCGGGCCATCGTGGCCGCCGTGTACCAGGGCACGGTGCGCCCGCTCGACGGCGTGGTGGTGGCGGGCGTGCCCGGGCACCAGCCCGCCGCCTGTGCCCGCTGCGCCTACGACCCGGCGCGGTCGAAGGCCCTGCTCGCCGAGCTCTTCCCGCGGGGAACGCCGGGGCCGCCCGAGGTGGGGCTCGACTACGACGCCGATCCCACGCAGGAAGCCCTGGCCCGGGCCGTCCAGGCCAACCTCGCCGAGGTGGGGCTGCGCGTCACCCTGCGCCCCCAGCCCGTCAACGACTACGACGACTTCGCCCTCTCGGGGCGGCAGGAGGTGTTCCGCCTCGGGTGGATCGCCGCCTACCCGTCGCCCGACGCCTTCCTGTCCCCGCTGTTCATGTCCGGCTCTCCCGACAACCTGGTCGGCTTCGCCCGCCCCGACGTCGACGAGCAGCTGCGGGCCGCCCGGGCGGAGGCCAACGCGGCCCGGCGGGTCGCGCTGTTCCAGGAGGCGGAGCGGGCCATCCTCGACCAGGTGCCCGTCATCCCCGTCGCCCAGCTCGAGCTGCACTCGGTCGTGTCCGAGCGGGCCCGGAACCTGCGCCTCACCGCCCTCGGCACCTTCGACGCCTCGACCGTGGCGCTGGCAGGCCGGCGCTGAAGCGGAACCTCCGCCGGCTTCGTCGGGCGGCCCTCGTGGCCGTCGTCTTGGTGACGGCGGCGTGCTCGTCGCCGGGCGGTGACGCCGGTGGGACGGCGACCTCGAACGGGGGGCGGACGTCGGCGTCGACCGCCGTCGAGCGGCCCCGAGGCGGGTCGGCGCGGGTGGGCGTGTGGGGCGAGCCGGACCCGGCGGCACCCACCCTCGGCGGCGCCGCCGTGCGGGCCCTGGTGCTGCCGCAGCTGTTCGTGGCCCGCCCCGACGGGCGGTGGTCGCCGTCGCTTGTGGCCGAGGGGAGCGACCGCACCGCCCCCGACGCCCGCTCGGCCACGTTCCTGCTGCGTCCGGGGGCGGCCTGGTCCGACGGCTCCCCGGTGACCGCCGACGACCTGCGGCGCTCGGCCGACGCCCGGTTCGTGGCCGGCGTGGACGGGCCGGCGCCCGACGGGACCCTCACCGTGCGCTTCACCCAGCCGCTCCCGGGCTGGCGCCGGTTGTGGTCGGGTGTCGACACGGTGTCCGCCCCGCGGCCGGGCGTGTGGGGAGGGCCGTTCGTGGTGGCGGCCCACACCCCGGGCCTGGAGGTCGTGCTGCGGGCCAACGACGGCTGGGTGGGGGGGCGGCCGTTCCTCGACGAGGTGCGCCTGGTCCTCGTGCCCGACCCGGTCACCGCCCGCCAGCTCCTGGCCCGGGGCGACCTCGACGTCGTCATGCCGCCGGCGGCCACCGTGCGCACTCGCCAGCTCCGGTCCGTCCCCGGCGTGAGCGTGGACGTGGGGGAGCGCACCGGGTGGTGGGTGGGGCTGCTCCTGCGGCCCGGCGGGCTGCCGCGGCCGCAGCGGGCGGCGGTGGCGGCATCGGTCGACCGGGGCGCCTTCGTGGGCACCCTGTTGCGGGACGAGGCCTCGGTGCTGCACGCGTTCTCACCCGGCCGGGGCGCCGGGCCGGGGGCATGGGCGGGCGCCGGCGCCGGCGACACGGGCCCGCTCCGGGGGGCGACCGTGGACCTGGTGGGCCAGGTGGAGGAGCCGATGACGCCGCTGCTCCAGCGCTCGATGCAGAAGCGGGTGCACCCGGCCGGCGGGCGCCTCGAGCTGCGCAACGCCGAGGCCGACCGGGTGGAGCGGTGGGTGGCGGAGGGGTCGTACCAGGCCGCCGTGGTGATGCAGGCCGACGGCCCCGAGCCGTGCTGGACCTGCCGGTGGGCGGCGGTCGACGAGCCCCTGGCCCGGGC
>JALYMX010000094.1 GCA_030773495.1 Actinomycetota bacterium
GGCCCGGGTGGCCACCCGGGTCTCGGCCCCGTCCTCCTCGGCCGGCTCCCCCTCGTGGCTGGCCTTCAGGTGCCGGCCGAGCTCCGACAGGGTCGCCGCCAGCCTGGCCCGGGCCTGCTCCTGCTCCTGGTGGGACCGCTCGGCCTCCGACCGCTCGGCGTCCAAGGCCACGGCCAAGCGGCGCCGCTGCTCGTCGAGGTCGATCACCTCCGCCTCCGTGCGCGCCGCCGGCCCCTGCGCCCGGTCGGGGGGCGCGGCGTCGGGCTGGAACATGGCCACCTGGGCCTGCCGCCGACCGTCACCGTCCGGCTCCGGCCCGTCGGCCGGATGCGGCGCCCGGCGCTCGAGCTGCTCCTGCGAGATCAGGGCCGTCGGCGGGTGCTCGCGCTGCTCCTGCGGCAACTGCGGCGTCTGCGGCGTCTGCGGCGTCTGCGGCGTCTGCGGCACCGCGTCCGTCGCCGGGTGCTCGCGCTGCTCCTGCGGCGTCCGCTGGGTGGCGGACCGCAACGCCTCGAAGGCGGCGTTCAGCCGCTGCCGCTGCTCGTCGAGGTCGAGGACCTCGGCTTCCAGGCGGGCCCGTGCCTCCAGCTGCTCGCGCCGCACGCGCTCGGCGGCAGCGCGCTCTTCCTCGAAGGCGCCAGCCAGGCGCTGCCGCTCCTGCTCGAGCTGGGCCACCTCCGCTTCCAGTCGGGTCCGTGCCTCCAGCTGTTCCTGGGGCACGCGCTCGGCGGCGGCGCGCTGCTCCTCGAAGGCCGCGGTGAGGCGCCGGCGTTGCTCGTCGAGCTGGGCCACCTCGGTTTCCAGGCGGGCGCGTGCCTCCAACTGCTCGCGGTGGACCCGCTCGGCCTCCGACCGCTCGGCTTCCCAGGCGTCGGCCAGCCGCCGGCGCTGCTCGTCGAGCTGGTCGACCTCCGCCTCGAGGCGTGCCCTCGCCTCGAGGTCCTCCTCGGCCACGTGGGCGGTCGGCGACCCGCCGGCCTCGGGTGTGAAGGTGGACCCGGCGTCGGCCGGAGGGCCATCGACCTCCCCGGTCGGCTCCCCGACGTCGTCACCGACATCAGTGCCGTCAGGCTGGTCAGCCTCCCGGCGGATCTTGGCCCGAAGCCAGCGGGCAACCCGTTCTTCCTCGGGCTCGCTCCACTCCGTACCCACGTGTCCTCCCATCGCCGGCCGCAGATCTCGCCGATGACGGCGCCGTCGGTCCCGAGTCCCCCTTCACCGGTCCTGTGCTCGCCAGTCCCACGGCAACGAGGGTACCGGTGGGGCCGGGGCCGTGGCGCGCCGGCGCCCAGCACGGCCCGTTGCCCGTCGGCGAAGGTGGTGGTACCGTCCGCTTGGACGGTCGTTTAGGAGAAGCCCCGTCAGGGACACCGCGCCAGCGGCGCCACTCCCACTCCGGAAAACCTTCTGGGAGGCAGCTATCGCTTTCCTCGCCCCGGACCGGCGCCAGGGCCGATCCCCGTCGGCATCTCCGCAGTTCGCACTGCAGTTCTCTCGCAGCAACGGCGACGTCATCGTGGCCGTGGACGGGGAGCTGGACGCGTGCACCGCCCCCATCCTGGCCGAGCGCCTGGCCGACCTCATCGACGCCCAGGGCAACCTCAACGTCGTCCTCGACCTCAGTGCCACAACATTCATCGACTCCAGTGGGCTCACAGCGCTGGTCACGGCGCACAAGGCGCTGCGATCGAGGGGCGGGAGGTTCGCCGTCGCGGCGCCCACCGCCCCCGTCCGCAGGCTGCTGGAGATCACCGGGCTCGACCGGGTGCTCACCGTCGCGCAGCGGCGGTTTTCGCTGTCGGTCTGAGAAGCGGCACCGGCGGAGCGGGCCCGAGGCGGCGTCACCGCGCCGTCGCTAGCCACCCGCGCGCCGCCAGCGCGGCCACGAACCGCTCGTAGCTGCCCAATAGCGCATCCTGCTCATGCGGATCGGGCTCGACCCGGTCGCCGGCTGCTGCCATGGCCGCCGTCGCCGTGGCGAGGTCCCGGTGCAGGGTCCCGGCGGCGGCGAGGATGCAGGCGCCGAGGGCGGTCGTGGCCGCCGGCGTCTCGAGGAGCGAGGCGCCGAGGACGGACGCCCTGATGCGGTTCCAAACCCGGCTGGCGCTGCCGCCTCCGGCGACGGCCACTGGTGGCTCGGCGGCGGCGCCGAGTGCGGCGAGGCGCTCGACGCCCAACCGCTCGACGAAGGCGACACCCTCGAGCGTGGCGCGGTAGCGCTCGACCTCGTCGGCCAGATCGCCGGCGTGGAACGCCTCGGCGTCGGGCGCCACGAACGGGAAGCGCTCCCCTCGGCCGACGAGCGGGTACACGACGCCCCGGGCGGGGCCGTGGGCGGCGGCGAGCTCGTCGAGCCGGGACAGGTTGCGGTCGGGGAAGCCGGCGACGAGGGCGGCGGCACCCGTGCTCGAGGCTCCGCCCGGCAGCCACCACCCGTCGGGGTGACGATGGCTGTAGACCGACCCGTGCGGATCGGCGACGAGGTCGTGGCTCGCCCCCTTCAGCACCAGCGTCGACCCCAGCACCGACACGAACCGCCCGGGGGTGCTCGCCCCTGCGGCCAGCTGGGACGCGCAGGCGTCGGTCATGCCGAGGCGCACCTCGCAGCTCTCCGGGAGCCCGGTGGCCTCCGCCGCCTGGCGGCTCAGCGTCCCGGCGGGCTCGGTGGGGCGGCGCACGGTGGGCAGGGCGTCGAGCGGTATGCCGAGGGCGGGCATGGCCTCGCTCGCCCACTCCTCGCGCTCGGGGTCGTAGCCGCTCTTGAGGGCGTGGCTCCAGTCACTCGGGGCCGGCCTCCCGAGCAGGTGGCCGACGACCACGTCGGAGACGTGGGCCAGGCGGGAGAAGTCTCCACCCGCCCCGCCCGGCCCGAGCAGCCATGCCCACTTCGGCAGGCCGAACGTGGGCTGGACGCGCAGGCCGAGGCGGTTCCACCGCGCTGCGGCGGCCTCCTGGGCCCGGGCCGCCTCGGCCGCCGCCCGCTGGTCGGAGTACATGAGGGCGGGACCGACGGGGTCGCCGCGCCGGTCGAGGGCCACGACGGTGCCGGAGGTCGAGCACACGCTGATCGCCACCACGTCGGCACGCTCGGCGCCGAGGCGGGCGGTGAGGTCGCAAAGGGCGCCGGCGACGGCTGGCCACCAGGCTCGCCCGTCCTGCTCGACCCACCCGGGGCGGGGCGTCGACGGTGGGGGCAGCCGTGCCCGGGCGAGCGCCCGTTCCCTGCCGTGGGCGTCGGCGGCCATCGCCCTCACCTCGGCCGTCGCCACGTCGACGCCGACGACGAGGGCCACGTGGGCAGGCTACGGCGCTGCCCTGTGCCGGCCCGCCGCCGCAGGCGTCAGGAGGCCAGCTCGAAGCCCGCCTCGTCGACCGCGGCCCGCACCGCCGTGTCGTCGACGGGCGCCGAGCTGGTGACGTCGACACGACCGCTGGCCAGGTCGACGTCCACGCCGGTGACGCCCTCGATCTTCGACAGCTCCTGGGTGACCGCCTGGACGCAGTGGCCGCACGTCATCCCCGTCACGGTGTAGGTGGTGGTGGTCATCGCAATGCTCCTCCGTGTCTCGATCTCGCCGGCTGCGGACCGCCGCGCCCGCCAGTCTCGGCGCCGCGCCCGCCCGCGAGCGAGTCGACGAGGGTGCGCACGGCCGCTCGATCTCGTCACGCACGGGTGGCCACCTCGGCACCCCCCCTTGCCC
>JALYMX010000095.1 GCA_030773495.1 Actinomycetota bacterium
GCACGGGGCCGGCATCGCCGCCGCCGGCGTCGCCCGCCGCCCACACGCCGGCGACGCCCACGGCGCACAGCGCGACACCGACGCCGGCCAGTGCCACCACCGGAGCGAAGGCGGCGCGCGCCGGCGAGGGGACGTGGCGCCCAGAAGTAGCCGCTTCGTCCCGCGTGCCCTCGTCCGGTCCCTCGAGCCCGGCCCACAACCTCGTCTTCACCCTCTTCCTTTTCGGCACCGGCGAGCTCAACGTGAACACCGGCGACGGCGCGAGAATGCGCGTCCATGGCCCGGACGTACCTGATCCGCACCTTCGGGTGCCAGATGAACGAGCACGACTCCGAGCGGATCGCCGGCCTGCTCGAGACCGACGGCCTCGAGCGCACCGACGACCTCGAGGCGGCCGACGTGGTCGTGCTCAACACCTGCTGCATCCGGGAGAACGCCGACAACAAGCTCTACGGCAACCTCGGCCACCTCAAGGCACTGAAGGAGCGCCGCCCGGAGCTCCAGATCGCCGTGGGCGGCTGCCTGGCCCAGAAGGACCGCGGCCTGATCCAGGCTCGGGCGCCCCATACCGACGTGGTCTTCGGCACCCACAACGTGGGGGCCGCCGCCGAGCTGCTGGAGCGGGCCCGAGTCGAGGGCCCAGTGATGGAGATCCTCGAGGAGTCCGACGCCTTCCCGTCGGCCCTGCCCGCCCGCCGCGACCTCCCGTGGGCGGCCTGGGTCACCATCCAGATCGGCTGCGACAACGCCTGCGCCTTCTGCATCGTCCCGGCCGTGCGGGGCCGGGAGATCAGCCGTCCCTTCGACGAGGTGGTGGCCGAGGTGCGGCGCCTGGCCGCCGCCGGGACCGTCGAGGTCACGCTGCTCGGCCAGAACGTGAACTCCTATGGCCGCGACCTCACCCGCCGCCGGCCGCTGTTCGCCCCGCTGCTGCGGGCGGTGGCCGCCGTCGACGGGATCCGCCGGGTCCGCTGGACCAGCCCCCACCCCAAGGACCTGCGGCCCGAGACCATCGAGGCCATGGCCTCGTGCCCGGCGGTGTGCGAGCACCTGCACCTGCCCTTGCAGTCCGGCAGCGACCGGGTGCTGGCCGCCATGCACCGGGGCTACACCGCCGAGCGCTACCTCGATCGCCTCTCCGCCGCCCGCGCCGCCGTGCCCGACCTGGCCGTGACCACCGACCTCATCGTCGGCTTCCCCGGCGAGACCGACGACGACTTCGAGGCCACCCTCGAGGTGGTGGCGGCCGCCCGCTACGACAGCGCCTACACGTTCGTGTTCTCCCCCCGCCCGAGCACCGAGGCAGCCACCCGCACCGACCGCTTCGTGGACCCCGAGGTCGTCCGCGAACGCTTCGACCGGCTCAAGGTCGTCGTCGAGCGCTCGGCCCTGGCCCGCCACCAGGCCCGGATCGGCGTGGTGGAGGAGGTGCTCGTGGAGGGGCCGAGCCGCAAGGACGCCGGCCTGCTCACCGGGCGCACCCGCCAGAACAAGCTGGTCCACTTCGCCTCCCCGCCGCTGGCCGCCGGCACCTTCGCCACCGTCCGGGTGACGGCCGCCGCCCCCCACCACCTGATGGGCGAGCTCGTGGAGGTCACCGCCCGCCCCCGGCACCGCACCCGCATCCCCGTCGCCGCCGGTTGAGCGCCGGCCTCCACCTGGCCCTCGTCGGGCCCACCGCGTCGGGGAAGTCGGAGTTGGCCATGGCCGTGGCCCGCCGGTGGCCGGACGTGGAGCTGGTGTCGGTCGACTCGATGCAGGTCTACCGGGGGATGGACGTGGGCACGGCCAAGCCGTCACCGGCCGAGCGGGCCGAGGTGGCCGTGCACCTGGTCGACCTGGCCGAGCCGTGCGAGGAGTTCTCGGTGGCCCGGTTCCAGGCCGCCGCCGCCGACGCGCTGGCCGCCATCGAGGCGCGGGGCCACCGGGCCCTGCTGGTGGGCGGGACGGGGCTCTACGTGCGGGCCGTGGTGGACGACCTCGACGTCCCCGGCCGGTGGCCCGAGGTGCGCGAGCGGCTCGAGCACGAGCCCGACACGGCGGCGTTGCACCGGCGCCTGGCCGCCCTCGACCCCGTCGCCGCCGGGCGCATGGCACCGTCCAACCGGCGCCGGGTGGTGCGGGCCCTGGAGGTCACCGTCGGGTCAGGGCGGCCGTTCTCGTCGTTCGGTCCGGGTCTCGAGCGCCACCCGCCGTCGCGCTTCGCCCTGGCCGGCGTGTGGCTCCCCCGTCCCGTGCTGGCCGAGCGCATCGCCAGGCGGCTGGCGGCCATGGTGGACGGCGGCCTGGTGGAGGAGGCGGCGGCGCTGCGCCGCCGGCCGGAAGGGCTGTCGCGCACTGCACAGCAGGCCCTCGGCTACCGCGAGGTGTTGCGCCACCTGGCCGGCGAGTGCAGCCTGGACGAGGCGGTGGACGAGGCGGTGCGGCGCACCCGGGCCTTCGCCCGCCGCCAGCGGGTCTGGTTCCGGCGCGACCCCCGCATCACTTGGTACGGGGCGCCCGCCAATCCGCTCGCCGTTCTCCCCGCCCTGCTGGGAGACTGGGGGGAGCGATGCCGATCCTGACGCTCACCAAGCACCACGGCCTGGGCAACGACTTCCTGGTCCTCGTCGACCTCGAGGGCCGCCACCCCGTCGACGCCGGCCTGGCCCGTGCCCTGTGCGATCGCCACCGGGGCGTGGGGGCCGACGGCGTCATCCGGGTCACGGCGGGCACCGAGGGGGCCGACGTCACCATGCAGCTGCGCAACGCCGACGGCGGGCTGGCCGAGATGAGCGGCAACGGCATCCGCTGCCTGGCCCAGGCCGTGGTCGACGCCGGCGTGGTCCCGGGCCCCGACCT
>JALYMX010000096.1 GCA_030773495.1 Actinomycetota bacterium
GTCGTGGCCAGGGCGAGGACGCCCACCGGGCGCTCGCCCGACCGCATGGGGACGACGGCCACCGAGGTGGCACGCAGGCTCGCCAACAGCGGAGGCGCGACGCCGCTCCCGGCGGGCCGGACCTCGAGCAGGGGGGTGGACGCCGGCACCAGCTCCTCGGTGCCCGTTGCACCCGGAGACCAGGCGGCCGGGACGAGGCGGGCGGCCAGCTCCTCGGCGTCGGCGTCGGCTCCGGCCGTTGCCACCCGTCGCAGCCGGTCGTCCTCCAGGAGGTGCACCGAGCAGGCGTCGGCCAGCTCGCCGACGGCCAACGCGGCCACGCGGGCCAGCGCCTCGTCGTCCTCGAACGACGACGCCAGGACCCGGCTGGCCTCGGCGAGGAAGGCCTGGCGGCGCGCCGTGGCGCGCTCCGCTTCGGTGAAGTGCACGCGCTCGAGCGCCTGCGCGGCCTGTTGGCCGATGGCGACGAGGAACCCCCTGTCGTCGTCGCTCAACTCGCGCCGCTCGGCCCAGCCGATGGTGATGCAACCGAGCGGCGCCTGGTGGGCGAGGAGGGGGACCACCGCGAACGACTGGTTGGCGCTGGGGACGCCGGCGAGGCGGGGGTAGCGGCGGTCCCGCTCGCCGACCGAGTCGATGACCACCAGCCGGCCCGTCCTCAGGGAGTCCGGCGCAGGGAGGTCGTCGTCCAGCGAGAAACGCTGGAAGCGCTCGACGGCGGTCGGATGGAACCCGGCGGAGGCCACCACCTCGACCTCGCCGCCGTCGCCCACCAGGCACAGCGCCCGGCCCGCCGCCCCCAGCCCGGCTGTCGCCGCGAACACGACCTCGGCGACGTCCTCCCTGGTGCGGGCGGCGGCCAGCCCGGCGGTGATCGACTGCAGGTCGGCCAGGCGAGCGGCCATCTCCTCCGCCGCCGTGCGCGCTTCGTGCTCGGCGGCCAGGAGCCGGGCCCGCTCGGCTTCCGCCCGCTTGCGGTCGGTGATGTCGAGCGCCACGGTGCCGACCCACAGCACCTCACCCCGCCGGTGGACCGGGTAGTAGCTGACGAGCCAGTGGCGCCGCTCGCCCGGCGCGCCCGGCGCCTCGCCCTCGACCTCTCGGCCGACCACCGCCTCGCCGGTGGCGAAGACGCTGGCGATGTGGTCGACGACGGTGGGCGGCACCCGGGTGATGACGTCGGGGAGGCGACGTCCGATGTGGGCGTGGACCGGGAGGCCGGTCATGGCCGCCGCCGCCGGGTTGGCGCGGACGAAGCGCAGCGACCTGTCGAACACGGCCAGGGCCACGGGGGCGCTGGAGAGCACGCCTTCGAGGAGGAGGTTCGCCTGCTCGGCCTGGGCCAGGAGCGCCGCCTCGGCCTCCCGCGACGCCCCGTCGAGCTCGCCGTGCAGGCCCACCAGCTCGACCGAGAGCACGCCGGCGAGCCCGAGCTCGGGCGCTACCGCGGGGGCGGCGAGGAACCGCCCGATGAAGCGCCCGCCGTTGGGCGGCGTCACCGGGAACGAGCCGTACCACGCCCGCCCGGCCAGGACGCTCTCCACGATCTCGAGTGCCGTCGCCGTGTCACTCGGCGCCACGACCTGGGCGACGGCGTCACGCCCGAGCGCCTCGTCGGTGAGGCCGTAGCGCTCGCGAGCCGCCTGGTTCAGGTACCGGGCGGTGCCGTCGCTGTCGGTGAAGCCGACCGGGAGGGGGAGATGCTCGATGAGGGCGCCCAGCTCCTCCGGGTCGAGCCCGAAGCCCCCGTACCGGTCCACCCCCGCCCGCCGTTCGGCCATATCCCCGGAACAGTGTACGCAGGAGCCGCGGCACCGCTCCCTGCGGCCGCCGCCGCGTACGCTCCCAACGCCCATGCCCGACCCGCGCGAGCAAGCCGTCGTCGCGTCGGTACCGAAGCGGCTGTTCGTCGCCGGCCGCCGCGTCGAGGCGGCGACGGGGCGGCGCTTCAGCGTGGAGGACCCGGCCACCGGTGAGGCGCTGTGCGAGGTGCCCGACGGTGGGCCCGAGGACGGCCGGGC
>JALYMX010000097.1 GCA_030773495.1 Actinomycetota bacterium
GGCCGGCCGACGGCCGCTGCCAGCGCGCCGTAGGTCGTCAACGACCCCGCCCCCACCCGCCGCAGCGCGCCGAGCACGGCGACGCTGAACGGGGTGCGCCCGTCGAGGTCGACCGGCAGGTCGTCGAGGGCGGCCACGTCGCCCGCGAAGTAGGCGTCGAGGGCGCGCCACACCGAGTTGGCGGCTCGTCGGGCCCTCGTCGCCCCGGGCGGATGGAGGTCGATGGACCGCACGCCCGCCGCCGTCGCCGTCACGCCCAAGGGGCCGAGCGGCGAATCCTGCACCCAGTTCGAGATCATGCCAGCAGCTCCTTCACCTCGTCCCGCTCGGCCAGCAGCTCCTCGGTCGTCACCCGCAGCCGCTCGCGAGCCTCGTCGTCCAGCCGGAAGCCCTCGACCACCTCCCACCGCGTGCCGTCGGAGCGCACGGGGAAGCCGAACTGCAGCCCCTCCGGCACCCCGTACTCCCCCCCGCTCGGTACGGCGAGCGCCGCGTTGTCGCCCTCCGGCGTGGGCGTGACGACGCTGCGCACCGAGTCGATCACGGCGTTGGCGGCCGAGCCGGCCGACGACGCCCCGCGGGCGGCGATGATGGCTGCCCCCCGGCGCTGCACCGTCTCCACGAACTCCCCCCGCAGCCAGGCGTCGTCGGCGATGACCTCGGGGGCCGGCCGGCCGGCGATGGTGGCGTTGTGGGCGTCGGGGTACTGCGTGGCCGAGTGGTTGCCCCACACGGCCACGTTGCCCACCTCGCGCACGGCCACGCCGGCCCGGCGGGCCAACAGGGCCCGGGCCCGGTTCTGGTCGAGGCGGGTCATGGCGAACCAGCGCTCCGGGGGCACCTCCGGGGCGTGGGAGCGGGCGATCAGGCAGTTGGTGTTGCACGGGTTGCCCACCACCAGGACCCGCACGTCCTCGGCGGCGGCGTCGGCGATGGCCCGGCCCTGCGGCCCGAAGATCCCGCCGTTCACGGCGAGGAGGTCGCGGCGCTCCATGCCCGCCTTGCGGGGCACCGAGCCCACGAGCAGGGCCCACGACACGGCGTCGAAGGCGACCCGAGGGTCGGACGTGGCCTCCACGCCGGCCAGCAGGGGGAAGGCGCAGTCGTCGAGCTCCATCGCCACCCCCTCCAGGGCGGGCAGGGCGGGCTCGATCTCGAGGAGCCGGAGGGCCACCGGCTGGTCGGGCCCGAACAGCTCGCCGGCGGCGATGCGGAACAGCAGGGCGTAGCCGATCTGGCCGGCGGCGCCGGTGACCGCCACCCGCACGGCCCCCTTGCTCGCCATGTCCGGAGACTAGGCGGCAGCCGGTCCGCGCCGCCGCGTGCCAGTCTGCCGACGTGCTGCTGGTCGACGCCGCCAACGTCATCGGCTCCCGCCCCACCGGCTGGTGGCGGGACCGGGCCAAGGCGGCCGGCGGACTGGTCGAACGCCTTCGCCACGCCACCGCCGCGTCGACCCTCCCGCCACCGGTCGTGGTGGTGCTCGAGGGTGCGGGGCGCCAGGGCGCGGAGGAGGGCAGCGCCGATGGCGTGGAGGTCGTCCACGCCGAGGGCCGAGGAGACGACACCATCGTGGCCGTCGCCGCCGCGGCGTCCACCGTTGAATCGGCGCCGGTCGTGCTCGTGTCCGCCGACCGGGCCCTGGGCGACCGCTGCCGCGCCCTCGGGGCCGACGTCGTCGGCCCGAGCTGGCTGCTCGACCGCCTCGCCGCCGCCAGGGATCACGAAGGTCGGGTGCCGCGCTCGTCGGAGCTGAGGGAACAGCTGCGGGTGGCCGCCCCAGCCGACCGCGTGTGGACGGCGCTCACCGTCGCCGAGCAGCGGCGCCGGTGGTGGCCGTACCTGGACCTCGACGCCACCGTCGGCGGGCGCTTCGAGGAGCGTTGGACCGACGACGCAGGGGCCGCCAAGGTGACGTCCGGCACCGTGCTGGACACCGTCCCGAACCGCCTCCTGCGGATGACCTGGGCCGACGAGGACTGGGGGAACGAGACCGAGGTCACGCTCCACGTCGAGCCGGTCGGCCCCGGAGCGACGCTCGTCACCGTTCTCCACCGGGGCTGGAGCGGCCTGCCCGGCGGCGACGAGCTGCTCGAGGCGCACCGAACCGGGTGGCGGATGCACCTCGAGCATCTGCGTCGAGCTGCTGAGCGGTCGAAGGGCTGATGCCCCAGCCGCCGACGCTCGCCTCGTGAGGCAACAGGACTGGCGCGCCCCGAGCCGCGCGAAGGGGTGCGGTGCGGGGGATCACCAACGAGGAGGGCAACCGCGTCCTGCGCCACGGCCTACGGAGGCCCCCGGTGGCGGCTGCGGTTGTGGAACCCGCACGCCGGCCTCCCGTTGTCGGCCACCGTGGCCCCGCCGGCGGCATAGGGCTGGACGTGGTCGATCTGGCAGCGCTCGGCAGGCAGGTCGCACAGCTCGTGGAAGCACTCCCGGTCGCGCACCTCGATGGCCCGCCGGGTGGCCCCGGTGAACAGCCGCCGGGCCACCCCGACGTCGATGGGCCGGGAGGGGGAATCGAACACCACCCGCTCCACCCAGGCCTGATCCAGCCAGGGAACCAGCGACCCCGGGGTGACCGCCGTGCCGTTGGCCAGCTCGCAGACCCGCCCGGCGAAGGTCTCGTAGCCCACCATCACGGTGAACAACGGCTCGGGCCGGCGCCCGTTCTCGGGCGCAGCGCCGGCCCGGCGGGCCATCTCCACCAGGGCGTCGGCCCGGCGCTGGGCCGGCGTACGGGCCAGGTCCGAGGCCACGGCGGCTTCCCCCAGGCGCTCTCGGGCCTCGGCCCACTCGGCGCGGAACAACTCGTCGTCGATGCGGCGCAAGGCGTCCGAGACGATGGTGCCGCTGATCGGGTCGAGGACCACGTCGCCCACCCAGGTGCCCTCGAAGGTCTGGGACAGGTGGAACCGCCGGCGCTGGCGCTGGGCGGCCGCCGCCTCCTCGACCCCGTCGGGGTCGGCGTGGTGCGACCAGTACC
>JALYMX010000098.1 GCA_030773495.1 Actinomycetota bacterium
CGCACCTCAGCGCACCACCCAGCGGTCGACGGCCACCGAGGTGCCGGTGGCGGCGGCCTGCTTGGTGCCCGACACCACGATGCGCAGCGTGTGGGGGCCGTCGGCCAGCCCCCCGATGCTGGCGGCCGCCACCCCGTAGGTGGTGGTGGGGGCATAGGTGTCCACGCTGGCCCGGCGGGCCCCGTCCACGTACACCTCGGCCTGGCCCCCGCCGGGCCCGGCCACGGTGAACCACTCCACCTGGGTGCCGGTGAACGACACGGTCACCTCGGCGCCGGCCAGGTCGGCCCGGGCGTAGGCGCCGCCCGAGGCCCCCGACGCCGACACCGCCGCCCAGCGGGCGGTGAGGGCGGGGGTGGCGTCGACGGAGCGGCCGACGGCGAAGGCGTCCACGGCCACCAAGGTGTCGGTGGAGGCCGGCGCCTTCTGGCCGGTCACGGTGACGGTGATGGTGTGGGCCCCGGCGGCCAGGCCCGAGAAGCTGCGGGCCACCTTGTAGGTGGCGCGCTTGGCGTAGAGGTCGAAGCTGCCCTGGTCCACCCCGTCGATGGCCACCCGGGCGGTGCCCTGGTTGGGGCCGGTGAGGGTGTACCAGGTCACCGCCGTGCCCGAGAAGGCGTAGGAGGCACTGGCCCCGGCCAGGCGCTCGGTGACGTAGGAGCCCCCGTAGGCCTTCTTGGGGGCCGACACCTGTGCCCAGGCGAAGGAGGCGGCGGGGTCGGTCTCCTCGAGGGTGCGGGCCGGGGCCACGAAGGCCACCTCGGCCCGCTGGTCCACCACCACCCCGTCGGTGGTGTCGGTGGCGGCGAAGGTGTTGGTGCCCACCGTGGTGGACGCCACCGCGAAGCGCACCACCCCGGCGGCGTCGGAGGTCCCCGAGGCCGGGGAGATGGCCGGGGTGCCCGGGCCCGAGGCCGTGGCCAGGCGCACCGCCTTGGCGGGGACGGGGCTGCCGTCGGCCGCCTTCAGGGTGACGGTGACGGTGGTGGTGGTGGTGCCGTCGGCCGGCACCGAGGCGGGCTCGGCCACCACGGTGGAGGCGGTGGCGCTCGCCACCACCGCCGTCCAGTGGCGAAGGAACACGTCGAGCACGTTGTTGGTGTCGTCGGGCACCAGGTTGGGGGCGTCCGAGTCGAAGGCCGCGAAGCGGCCGTCGCCGCTGAGGGCGGGATTGTCGCTGCCCCGGCGCGTGCCGAAGGCCTGGTTGCCGGCGCTGTCGAGGTTGGCCCGGGTGGTCGAGCCGGTGGCCCGGTCGTGGACGAACACGTCCCTGGCCGAGTTGACGTCGTTGGCCACCAGGTTGGTGGCCACCGAGGAGAAGGCCACGTAGCGGCCGTCGTCGCTCAGGTCGGCCGTCCCGCTGCCCCCGTTCCCCGCCGCGCCGGTGCCGCTCACGCTCACCCGGGTGGTGGCACCGCTCTGGCGGTCGTGGGCGAACACGTCGAACGAGCCGTTGGTGTCGCCGGCCACCAGGTTGGAGGCCTGCGAATCGAACGCCACCAGGCGACCGTCAGCGCTGAGGGACGGACGCAGGCTCTCGCCGCCTGTCGCCTCCGCCCCGGCGCTGTCCACACTGGCCCGGGTGGTGGCGCCGGTCTGGCGGTCGTGGACGAAGATGTCGGAGGCGCCGTTGGTGTCGCCCGCCACCAGCAGGTTGGTGGCCGAGGAGTTGAAGGCCACGTAGCGACCGTCGTCGCTCACGGCGGCGTGCAGGCTGTGGCCGCCGCTGGCCTGGCCGCCGGCGCTGTCGACGCTCACCCGGGTGGTGGCGCCGGTGTCGCGGTCGTGGACGAAGATGTCGTAGACACCGTTGGTGTCGTCCCCGCCCGTAATCGCTTGGCCGGTGAGGTTGGAGGCCACCGACTCGAAGGCGACGAAGCGACCGTTGGCGCTGATGGCGGGCCGGAAGCTGTGACCGTTGGCTTCGAGCCCCATGCTGCCCACGCTCACTCGGGTGGTGGTGCCGCTATCGCGGTCGTGGACGAACACGTCCTGGGCCTTGTTGAGGTCGCCGAGGACGAGGTTGGCGGCGCCCGAGTCGAAGGCCACGTAGCGGCCGTCGCCGCTGATGGCGGGCCGCTCGCTCCAGGCCCCCGTTGCCTGACGCCCTGAACTGTCCACACTGACCCTGGTGGTGACCCCGCTCACGACGTCGCGCACGAACACGTCGCCAGCGCCGTTGGTGTCGAGCACCAGGTTGGATGCGGCCGAGTCGAACGCCACGTAGCGGCCGTCGAAGCTGACGGACGGTTGGCCGCTGGCAGCGTTGCCCTCGGCCCCGGCGCTGTCCACACTGACGCGGATGGTCAACGGGGTGTCGGCCCCGGCGGACGGGAGAGCGGGGAGCGGAAGGGCCGACAATGCCGCGACCAACAGCAGCCCAACTACCGTGACACGACGTCCCGACACTGCCTCTCCCCCCACCGGACTTCCGTCTCCGCCCACCGAGGTGAGGGCGGGCTTGCCCCTGCCATACAAACACCGTTGGGGGACGGAATCAATAGGCGCGTCCTGCACATAACGCTACCACCTCCCCTGGTCATCGCGCTCAGCGGGTACATGACCGGTGCTCGGCGGCGGGGTCCGCCGGTGCGGAACTCCGAGCTCATGCCCTTGACGGCGTGGTTGCCACTGTCGTCGCCCGGTGCGCAGGCCAAGGCGTGGCGCTGGCCCGAAGCGAGGTCGACGGCGAAGGCTCCGGCCAGCCGGGAGCCGCCACCACCACCAGGCGGAGTGCGCGCCCAGCCGGAGTAGTGACGCACCAGGCGGCCGGTCCCTGCCGGTCACGGCCCGCTCTCTGTCAGCGCCCGCGTGGTCCGAGAGGCCACGGCGGCGACGCGGCGGGCGGCGCCGGCGACCATGCGGGCGACGCCTACGGGCGCGGCTGAGCCGTCGTCGTCGGCGGGCACGCGCACCTCGACGGAGAAGATGTCTTGGCCCGGTCAAGGGTTTGGAGTTGCGCCGTGTCGGCCCAGGCAGCCAGCGAGGAGTGGCGCGTGCCCAACAGCCCCGGCGGGAGCCGAACTGGGTCTGCTCACCGCGGCCACTGTCGCGCACTCTTGGCCGTTGCGGGCCGATCGGCGTGGTGGCGACCGAGTGCGCAGCGCCCCCCCAGGCCCAGAGCGGGCACCACCACTCGCTGGCGGGCCGTCGCTCCCATGCGGGTGGCGGAGCTCATCCGTCGGTGGTCCATGCTGCTTGCGGCGACAAAAATACGTTTGCACCTATTGATGTTGGCGTCGGTCGTGGGTAGATTTCCTACGGCACGCGGGAAGAGCACCGGAGCGGGGGGCCACCGGAAACGGCGAAACGGGGGGCGATCGCTGGACGTCGTTCGGCCGCGTGCCCGCACCGACGGAACACCACGACACGTCCAACACTGAAAGGGCTGTGCATGAACAACCGTAAGCGATTGATGCTCGGGTTCTGGGTAGCAGCGGCGGTGCTCACCACGTCGAGCGCGGCGTTCGCCTGCACCATCTTCCGGGGCGAGATGACCATCACCGACACCGACGGCGTCAGCAGGAGCGGCGCGCCCGCCACCGTGACCCCACACGTGTCGAGGGCGATCGGCAACAACTCCAACATGGGCTATTGCAAGCTCGAGCCCGGCGCCACGGGCAAGACCGGCGACGTCGTGACCATCGAGGTCAAGGCCGCCGGCTCACCCTGTAAGGCGAGCACTTTGACGCCCAACACCGTGTACGACGTCAACTACGTCAACGGCAGGGCGTTCTACGACCCGAAAAGCCCTGCCTTCCCCTACGGCTGGCAGATCGACTGCATGAGCCCCAGGGATCCCGGCGTGGAGCCTCTCGGGGCACAGGTGACGGCAGATGCAGCGGGGCTCATCGCCCCGTTCCAGCGGACGCTGCCCACCAGCAGCGCCAACGCCTCGGGTGAAGACTCCGCCATCTGCATCTCGACGACCGGCGGCGGCAACGGCAACCAGGCGCCCATCCAGATCGTCGCGCTGTAGCTGGCGGCTGAGGCGACGAAGGTCAGCTTGAGCAACGAAGAAGCGGTCACCACCGGCGCTGCGTCTCGTGCGGCGCCGGTGGTGGCGCGCCTGGCCTTGGCGGCGACGCTGCTCGCCGGCATCGCCCTCGCCGCCGGCGTGCTGCCCGGTGCGGCCGACAGTGCCGGCGCCACCGTGCGAGTCGGCCCCAAGCTGCCGGTGACCGCCATCAACCGCAGCGTGGAGCCGGCGAACAACTCGCCCATGCTGGTCGCCGATCCCACCGACGCCCGTTTCGTGGTCATGGCCAACCGCCTCGACGCTCCCGACTTCGGGTGCGCCCTGCAGGTGTCGGGCGACGCCGGGGGGGGATGGCGCACAGCCAACCCTGTGCCGAACCTGCCCAGCGGCGCCGACAAGTGCTACGCCCCGGAAGTCGCCTTCGACGCTGCCGGCGTCCTCTACTACCTGTTCGTGGGCCTGGCCGGTAGGGGCAACGAGCCGATGGGCGCCTTCCTCACCACCTCGGTCGACCGGGCGGCGACGTTCAGCGAGCCCCGCCAGGTCCTCGGGCCCCGCAACTTCGCGGTGCGCATGGCCATCGATCCCGACCACGGCCCGAAGGGCCGCATCCACCTCGTGTGGCTGAACGCCACCTCTGATCCGCCCCTGGGCGGCTTCGGGCCCCCGCCCAATCCGATCTTGGCCGCCCACTCCGACGATGGCGGGCGCACCTTCTCCACGCCCGTGCAGGTGAGCGACCCCGACCGACAGCGGGTGGTCGCTCCCGCCCTGGCCCTCGGTCTCGACCATCGTGTGCACGTCGCCTACTACGACTTGGAGGACGACGCCGTCGACTACCAGGGCCTCGAGGGCCCGGTATGGGACGGCACCTGGTCGGTGGTGGTGGCCACGTCGGCCGATGGTGGGGACCGCTTCGGCGCGGGGGTCACTGTCGACGGCTCCATCGCGCCTCCCGAGCGGGTCATGCTCATCTTCACCATGCCGCCGCCCGCGCTCACCGCCGGGGCCGGCCGGCTGTGCGTCGGCTGGGCCGACGCTCGCCATGGCGACTCCGACGTTCTCCTGCGCTGCTCGAGCAATGAGGGCCGGTCCTGGTCGCCGGCGGTGCGAGCGAACGACGACCGGTTGGGCAACGGCACCAGCCAGTACCTTCCGCGCCTCTCGTTGGCCCCGGACGGACGCCTCGACGCCATCTTCTACGACCGCCGCGACACACCGGAGAACCTCGGAACTTGGGTGTACTACACGTTCTCCCGCGACGGAGGCCGCAGCTTTTCCCCCAACACCAAGCTGAGCCCTGACGTCATCAACCCCAGCATCGGCCAGCAGTACGGCGTCGTGTCGGCCGTGGGAAAGGTGGAGTTCGGCTCCCGCCTGGGGCTGTTGTCGCGCCGGGACGGCGCGCTGGCGGCCTGGACCGACACGCACTACTCCAAGCCGCCCACCACCAGCCAGGACATCTTCGCCGCCGAGGTGCAGGTGCCGAGCGCCCGGGCAAACCCGGGGTGGACTCGGTGGGCCGGAGCGGCGCTGGTGGCCGTTGCCGCCGTTGTCGTGCTCCTCGCCCGGCGGCGAAGGCGCCCGGCGCCTGTGGCCCAGCCATGAAGGCGCTGCGCCTGGCCGCCATTGTCGGTGTGCTCTTGGCCACCGGGGGTTGCGTCCGGCAAAGCGGAAGCCAGGGAGCGCCCCTGCCCAAGCCGACACCGGTGGTTCCCGTCACCATGAGCGAGTACGACTTCGCGCTCGACGGCGGGGTGCCGAGCGGGCGGGTGGTGTTCCGGGTTCGCAACGCCGGCCGCCTGCACCATCGCGTCACCCTCGTGGCCCTCCCCGAGGACCTGCCCCCCATTGACGTCCAGCTTCGGGGCACCGAACGGCGCTATGTCGAGCCCTTCGCGGGCATGCCCGAACGGGCGCCCGGCACGACCTCCAGCTTTGCTGTCGACCTCGCGCCCGGCGTCCGCTACGCCTTCATCTGCTTCACCGTGGATCGTGACAACAAGAACCACGCCGAGAAGGGCATGGCCACCGAGTTCCGCTCCGCCGGGCGCCCGACGTCGACGACCGCGCCGACCGGAACCGCTCCGGGCTCCCCTGGGACCGGTGACGAGGAAACACAGACGTGAGCGCGAAGCTGACCTGGACGCGTAATGGACGCCGAGTGAGCATACGGAGTCCCATGCGCGGAGCCGACATGCGCCCAACGTCGCCATCCTGCGGAGCGGCCAAGGGGAAGGCCCGACGTTGACGGAGGGATGGCGGTTCACGTCGGGTAGGTCGCTGGAGTCGACTGAGCAACTGGCGGGCGAGCCCGACGGCCCCCGGGTCCTTCCCCCTGGTGGCCGGCTTGGCCGTGCTGCTGGCCGCATTCTGGATGACCGCCACCCACCTTCCGTTGCTGGCTCAGGCCACTTGTGACGGGGTCGGAGCGGGGGCCGCGGCGTACCACGCCATGGCCGGGCTCGGCGTGGCCATCCTCGGTGCCGCGTGGGCGTGGGCCCAACTGGAGTGACAAGCGCCGGTAACGCGGAGGAGGCCCGCATCATGAAATGCCCATCCGCGACTCCGCTCGCAGTGGCTTCCTGGCGGGACGCGGTCACCGCTCCCCGACGGCGCCGAGCCCGACAGCAATAGGGACAAGGTATTTCTGTCCCCTGTCGAGCGCCGGGGTGTGCCCGGCACCGCGTCGAGCCCAGGGGGGCGATCATCCTCGGGCCGGGCTCGGGGCAGTTCACTTTGGGTGCGTCGGCCTCCAGGAACGAGCGGACCTCGCCCAGGTGGAGGGAGCGCCATCGCCGTCCCTCTCCTCGTCGAACTCGATCCCGCTCGACGACGATCCGGTTATCGACACGGAGCAGCCGACGCCATCCCCCGGCACGGAGCACCCCGTCCTCCTCCTCCCGCTCTCGGGACCGTCAGACCGCCAGGAAACGAAGGAAGGAGGCCGGCGTGCAGCCTCGGTGGTCCACTCACGGACCCACGGACAGATTGGGGAGCCAGAAAATGTGGATCAAGTATTGCCCGAGGCTCGTGTTCGTAGCTATGGTTATTTGCTTCTAGTACAGTCACTAGTTCGAGTTCAACTGGGACCTGGGGGGAGTGAGGGAATGTCGCGATCCAAGCCGTTTGGGCTGCTCGTTGTCGCCGCGGCGGTGGCGGTGGGCGGAGCGGTCGTCACGGTGGTCCCGGCCGGGGTGGGCGGCCACGGCACCGCATCTGCGCCGTCCGTCTCGCCGCGAGACGGGGTCGACAACGGCCACCTGGCCCGTGACCTCGGCGCCCTTCCGCTCAGTTTCGAGGCCAACCACGGCCAGGCTGACCACGGGGTGGACTTCGTGGCCCGGGGCCGGGGCTACGCCTTGTCGCTACGGGCGAGTGAGCTCGCCGTCGGCTTCACCTCGTCGAACAACGACAGGGCCTCGAACGGTGGCGGCGTGGTGCGCATGCGCTTGGTCGGCGCCCGATCCGACGCCCCCGCGACGCCCCGCAACCCCCTGCCCGGGAAGGTCAACTACTTCGTGGGCAACGATCCCACTCGCTGGCGCTCGGGCATCCCCACCTACGCCAGCGTGGGCTACACCGGCGTCTACCCCGGCATCGACGCCGTCTACTACGGCAACGGCCAAGCCCTCGAGTACGACTTCGTGGTGGCCCCCGGCGCCGACCCCGGGGCCATCGCCTTGGGCTTCGACGGCGTCGAGGCCCTCCGCATTAACCACACCGGCGACCTGGTGCTGGAGAGCGGCGCCGGCCAGCTGCGCCAGCGCGCCCCGCGTCTCTACCAGGAGGTCGACGGGACCCGGCGCTCGGTCGAGGGGCGGTTCGTGGCCCATGGCGACGACCGCGTGGGCTTCGCCGTCGGCCCCTATGACAAGACCCTCCCGCTGGTGATCGACCCCGTCA
>JALYMX010000099.1 GCA_030773495.1 Actinomycetota bacterium
GGCGCTGAAGTGCACGCGGGTTCCGGGCGCCTCGAAAAGCACGAGCCGGGTCTCGGGTGCGTCGACCACCATGTCGATGTGCCCGAGATTCCGCCGTTGCCCGAATCGACCATCCTGCTGGTGGAGGTCGGCTCGACCGCCCACGGCACCGGGCTTCCCGGCGGTGAGGACCATGACGAGATGGGGGTCGTGGTCGAACGCCCGGAAGAGGTGCTCGGCATCGACGAGCGCGGCTTCCGCACCGTCATGCAGCGCACCCAGCCGGAAGGCACGCGCTCGGGACCGGGCGACACGGACCGCACCCTGCACTCGCTGCGCCGCTTCCTCCGCCTCGCCGCGTCGGGCAACCCGTCGATCCTCATGTCGTTGTGGGCACCCGTGCTCTACGCCACCGACGAGGGGCGAGCGCTGCAGGCCCTCGGCGAGGCCTTCGTCGGCCGCCACGTCATCCCCCGCTACCGCGGCTACATGCAGGCCCAGGCCATGCGTCTGCTCGGTCTGCGTGGCGGGGGCCACGGACGGCGGGGAGGCGGTGGACGCGAGGAGCTCGTCGCGCAGCACGGGTACGACACCAAGTACGCCATGCACGCCGCTCGACTCGGCTTTCAGGGCGTCGAGCTCCTCGCCAGCCGGCGACTCCAGCTTCCCGTCGCCGGCGAGCCGGCCGAGTGGCTTCGCGCCGTGCGACGCGGCGAGGTGCCGTTCGAGGAGTGGTGGCAGCGCTGCCTCGGGCTCGACGCCGAGCTCGAGCGAATGGCGGGCGACGAGTCGTTGCCGGCGCAGCCAGACCGGACGACGATCGAACGGTGGGCCGTGGCCACTCACCTCGCATGGTGGGCGAGGCGGGACTGAGCCGCCGGTCGCTGGTTCTGCGAAGTCTCACGCCCGCGGTGCGGGCCTCAGGCTTCACAGAACGAGGCAGCGGCCTCGACAGCAACCGGACGAGCAACGCGCTAGGAAATCGGGGTGGGGAGTGCCCGATGATTCACGCCTATCCGCACGTCGCCAGCGTGGCCCCGGGCGACGACCTCGTCCTCCACGTTTCGACCGACGCTGCGCAGTTCCGCGTCGAGTTCTACCGGTGGGGCACGGGGATGGCACACCGGGGGACCTCGGAGTGGTGCCGGGGTACGCCACTCCCGCCCCACCTGTCCCACCAGGACTGGGGCCGGGAGAACGTCGACCTGCGGGGGGAGGTGCTCGGCCCGTGGCCGGGGCACCGCTTCCCGGTCCCCGACACCTGGGAGCCCGGTGTCTACCTCGCCCTGCTGAGCGAGGGCAACGGGAGCGGCGTGATCTCCTCACCCGATGCGGCCACCCCCGACGGTCGCCACTCCCGGTCGCTCTTCGTCGTGCGGCCCGCCTCGCCCGGGCGGCGGGCCCCCGTGCTCTACAAGCTCCCCCTGCTCACCTACCACGCCTACAACCAAGGCCTCGCCGAGGCCTACGACGGCGGCACACGACGAGGCGGGTGGTCGTTCTACACGCTCCCGTCGCCGGCGCAGATCGGAGCCGGCATCCCCCCTTGCGTCTCGCTCCACCGGCCGGGCGGCGGAACCGGCGGCACCCCTTCGGACATCTGGAACTTCGACCCGTTCGACCCGACACCGCGGCAGACCTTCGTCCACTGGGACGCCCCCTTCGTCGCCTGGCTGGAGGGCAACGGCTACGAGGTCGACTATTGCACCGACCTCGACGTGCACGGCGAGGGCGGCCTCGACCTGCTGCGGCGCTACCCGCTGCTCGTCAGCGTGGGCCACGACGAGTACTGGAGCGACGCCATGCGCGAGAACGTGGAGCGCTTCGTGGGCGAGGGGGGCAACGTGGCCTTCTTCGGCGGCAACACGTGCTGGTGGCGCGTCACCTTCGACGACCCGTTCACCTTCCGGCGCGTCGCCAACTGGCACGAGCCCGGGACACCGGCGGGGCCCGAGAACGGCCTGACCGGCGTCAGCTTCCGCAATGGCGGCGAGCGCGATCTCGACGACCATCCGGTCCCCGTCGGGTACCGCGTCCAGCACGCCGGCCACTGGGTCTACGAGGGAACGGGCGTCGGCGACGGCGACACCTTCGGTGACGGCCCCGGCGAGTACCTCGTCGGCTACGAGTGCGACGGCGCCGAGTTCGACCGCGGCGCGCTGGCACGGGGGAGACCGGCCACACCCACCGGCGACGACGGGACCCCGGTGGGCTTCACCATCCTCGGCATCGGCGACATCGAGCCGAGCGGGTGGGGGATCGGCAACGCAGCGGCGACCATGGGGGTGTACGAGCGCAACGGAACGGTGTTCACGGCGGCGACGACTGACTGGGCACGGCTCCTCGCCGGACAGCGGGAACCGGTCGTCGATGCGGTCACCCGCAACGTGCTCGACCGCCTCGGCGGCCGGCCCCGGTAGCGGCGTCAGTCGCGGGCGGGGACCGGCGGCTCGGCGCGCTTGCGGATGAGGTAGGGCGGCATGGCCATGGCGTGCATGGCCGTCGTCGTGAGGCAGTCCAGCGCCTCCCGGGCCGTCTCGACGACCGGGTCACCCTTGCCGTTCAGCGAGGTGTTCAGCAGCACCGGGCAGCCGGTGCGGGACGAGAAGCGATCGAGGATGGCGTGGAGGAACGGGGTGTTCTCGGGCTCGACCGTCTGGATCCGGGCGCTGCCGTCCACGTGGGTGATGGCTGGGAGCCGGTCGCGGTGCTCGGGGCGGACGCTGGTGGCGAACTGCATGAACGGCGCCGGCCGGTCGATGTCGAAGATGGCGGGGGCGGCCTCGAGCAGAACGAGCGGGGCCAGAGGGCGGAACCACTCCCGTCCCTTCACCTGCGAGTTGATGAAGTCCTGCATCCGGGGATTCCGGGCGTCGGCCAGGATGCTGCGGTTGCCGAGGGCCCGCGGGCCCGACTCGCTTCGTCCGTGGCGCACGCCGACGACCCGGCCGGTGTCGAGCAGCTCGACGATGCGTTCGACCAGGTCGTCGGGCTTCTCGACGACGAGGTCCGGCGGAAGCTCGCGTACCACCTGCTCCAACTCGGACGGGTTGGGCTCCGGGCCGAGGAAGTCGTTCACCCAGCGGAACTCGCTGTCGACGCCGAGGCACTCCACCAGCCCGAACACGGCGCAGCCCACGGCGGTGCCGCCGTCGTGCGGGCTCGGCGGGATGAACACCTTGTCGAACGCCGTCTCGCGCACCAGCCGGCCGTTGGCCGAGCAGTTCAGCGCCGTCCCCCCGGCGAAGCACAGGTTGCGCATGCCGGTCTGCTCGCCCAGCCAGCCGGTGACAGCGAGGAGCGCCGTCTCGAACGCGTGTTGGCCCTCGGCCGCCAGGTTGGCGCACTCTTCGAACGACGCCTGTCCGCCCGAGAAACGGAACCGGTCCCGCTCCTCGAACAGCTTCATCCACTCGTCGGGGATGAAGACGCGGTGGTCCTCGACGACCAGGCTCGGCATCCCCATCGTGCCCGGCTTCCCGAAGGGGGCGAGGCCCATCACCTTGCCCTCGCTGCCCTCACCGTCGGGGAAGAGCATCCTGGTCAGAAGCGAGTAGAAGCACCCGAGACCGGCGGGGCGGTTCCAGTCGCCGTCCCAGACCTGCTTTGTGATGCACTCGAGGCGACCGCGGCGGCATCGGTAGAACGACGACACCTCCAGCAGCTCGGGGTCGAGATCCTCGTCGCCCTCGAACCGCTCGTTGAAGTCCTTGACGCGGCTTCCCTGGGCGTCGATCACCATGACCGCCGCCTCGTCGAACGGCGACGGGTAGAAGGCGCTGTAGAGGTGGGCGAAGTGGTGGGAGATGCGCACCACCCGCTCGCCGTCGCTGAAGCGGAGCACGCGCCGCAGCTCGTCCTGGTACGCGTCGAGCTTCTCGAACTCGGTGTCCGAGGAGTAGCACTCGACGACGAGGTCGACGGGCTCGTCGAGGTGCGGCATCCGGGACAGGTAGAGGTCGGGAAGGTCCCCGAGGCGCCCCCAGTGGTGCTTGCGCCGGCTGACGCGTTCCTTCTGCAGGCTGTACAGCTCGGACCCCCCGCGCGCCACGGCGATTGACCCGTCCTGGGTGCGGTTGATCCCGACCACGGTCACATCGCTCGTCATCGCTCACGCCTCTCTCGAACGGCATCGTCGGGGCGGGAGCACGCCCGCTGCGTCGTCCGGCCCAAAATACCCACACCCGCGCCCGGTACACCGCGAAGCGTGTTGACGCCCTTGCAGAACTCCTCTTAGCCTCCGCGCCCGATGCCCCGGTGAGCTCGTAGCATGGCCGGCCCCGCCTACACCCTTGCCCGGTGGTACGTGAAGGAAGGGCGCGAAGCGGAGTTCGTCGCTGCCTGGTCGGGCGACCTCGCCGACTACTTCTTGACGCTGCCTGGGTGCGGCTGGGGAA
>JALYMX010000100.1 GCA_030773495.1 Actinomycetota bacterium
CCCGTGCACTGCGGGAGGCGCTGGACGCGGTGGTGGCCGGCGCCTGCCGCTCGCGGTGAGCCTCGGGCGGCGCCGCCCGCCCCCGTAAGTTGAGTCGTCGAGCAGGCGTCGCGGAATGCGGCACGTCCACACGCCGCTGCACCGGGCACCGCCCGGAGGTCTTCGGGTGCCCGATGCTTACGAGAGCGTCTGTAGGAGAATCGCATCTCCCTGGCCGCCGCCGCCGCAGAGCGCCGCCGCCCCGAGGCCGCCGCCACGCCGGGTCAACTCGAGCAGGAGTGTGAGCGCGAGGCGCGTCCCACTCATGCCGTCGGGTGCCCCAGGCTGATGGCGCCCCCGTTCACGTTCACCACGTCCTCGCCCACGCCGAGATCCTCCATTGACGCAAGCGTCACGGCGGCGAATGCCTCGTTGAACTCGAACAGGTCGACGTCGGACACCTGCCTGCCCGCTTTCGCGAGAGCTTGCTTGGTTGATCGACTCGGCTGGGTGAGCAGGCTGGGGTCGGGCCCCGCCACCTGCCCATAGCTGACGATCTCCCCGAGGGGCTGAGCGCCGAAGCGCTCGGCCGCCGCTTTGCTCATCACCACCACCGCCGCCCCGCCGTCGGAGATCTGGCTGGCGTTGCCGGCGGTGATCGTGCCGTCCGCCGCGAAGGCGGGCTTCAGCTTGGCAAGGGAGTCGACGGAGGTGCCCGGGCGTAGCCCTTCGTCAGCCTCGAGAACCAGTGGCTCGCCCTTGCGCTGCGGGACTTCGACCGGGACCGTCTCCTCGGCAAAGCGCCCCTGCTTCATTGCGGCCGCCGCCCGCTCGTGGCTGTTGGCGGCGAGGGCGTCCTGGCGCTCGCGGCTGATCGTGCCTGCCTCTCGGGTGTACCTCTCGGTGCTGGCGCCCATGGCGCACACGTCGAACGCGCACAACAGCCCGTCGTGCATCAACGCGTCGACGAGGGTCTGGTCGCCAAAGCGGTAGCCGGCGCGGGCGCCGGGGAGAAGGTAGGGGGCGTTGCTCATGGACTCCATACCACCGGCCACCACGACCTCCGCCTGCCCGGTGCTGATCAGCATGTCGGCGAGGTGGATCGCATTGAGCCCAGACAGGCACACCTTGTTGACGGTGGTCGCCGGCACCGACATCGGGATTCCCGCCTTCACCGCGGCCTGGCGGGCGGTGATCTGGCCGGCCCCAGCCTGCAGCACGTGCCCCATGTAGACGTAGTCGACGTCCTCGGGTCCAATGCCCGCTCGCTTCACCGCGGCGGCGATGGCGACGGCACCGAGATCGACAGCTCCAAAACCGGCGAGAGCTCCGGAGAGCTTTCCGATGGGGGTACGAGCCCCTGCAACGATGACGGCACCGGGCATGAGGCAACCCCCTGGAGTCGAGCCGGAGTATACCCAGGGGTTTGTTGTGCGATTGCAGCGCGAGCAGCGCGCAAAAACGGGGTGGACGGAGGAGTTTCCCCGCCGCGACCCGAGTAGATGACGCTCTCTTGCCCGCTTCTCGAGTTGTGCAAACCCGTCTCGCCCTGCGAAAAGGGAGAAAGGTCGGCTGCTTCGTTTGTGACGACACAGTGTCGACGAGATGCATTCCGCCATCTTTCGTACCCGTCCTCATGCGGGTGGACTGCCTCGCCAGGTGCGAGGTACGACTTCTGTGGGTACGGATGCGCGAATAACTTTCGCGTACCCGTCCTCATGCGGGTGGGCTACCTCGCCAGGTGCGAGGTAGGACTTCTGTGGGTACGGATGCGCGAATAAACCGATGCCGTAGAGCATCAGTACAGAGACCCTGGCGGAGAAGGAGAGAAAATGAAGCTTCGACGATTGGGCGTCCTCGTGGGCGCGATGACGGTGGGGATGGCACCGGCGACGGGGTGGGCGCAGACCACGCCGGCCCCGCCCGGGGACGCGAGAGCGGTGGGGGCCGACGTGGAAGACGTCACGTCGGTCGCCGAGACCACCGCCACTGCCGACCAGAACGGCGGCCGAGCGACCGGAGACGCCCTGCGGGTGGGGGACGAAACGGTCGTGGGCACCACCCAGACGGGGCCGGGGGAGTCGTCGGACAGCCTGGTGGACACCAGTGACGAGAACAGCGGCGGCGGCGAGGAGGAACTCCGCGTGGCCGTGTTGCCAAGCGGCGCCCGGGTCACCCAGGGCGGCTCGACCACCACCGCCAACGCCACCGCCGCCCTGTTGCGCTTGGTGCTCGGCGATCTGCTCGAGTTGCAAGTCCTGCAGTCCAGTTCGACCGCCACCCACAACGGCTCCACCAGCACGGGCTCGGCGTCGAGTGACGCCATCTTCCTGCGCATCGGCGGGGGCGGGGATGACGGCGGCGGCGGCGGGGATGACGGCGGCGGTGGCGGCGGCGGTGGCGGCGACGACATCATCAGCGAATTGATCGAGGGCGGTGAAGGCGGTGACGACCTCGAGATCGTGGTCCTGCACTCCGACGCCTCGAGCACCGGCCAGGGCGAGAGCTACGTGCTGCGCATCGACGACACGCGGATCTTGACCAACGAAGACGGGCTCGAAGAGGTGTGCAGCGACGTGAGCATCGAGGATCTGGTCCGCCTGGCGTGTGTGGAGGTGAGCGGGGGCGCGGGGTCGCTCACGGCCACCGTCGCCGACGCCACCGTGGGCGGGGATGACGGCGGAGGCGGTGGACTCACAGCCCAGGTGGTGAACTCATCTGGTCGCGGCGGGAACGCGCCGGCGGCGCCGGCAGCGGCGGAGCTGCCGGCGAG
>JALYMX010000101.1 GCA_030773495.1 Actinomycetota bacterium
CCCCCGGCCGGCGCCGGGCGCGCGGCGAGCAGGGCCGACGACGCGCTGACCAGCGCGAGAAGAACCGGCACGAGCCAGCGGCGCACCGGCGGAAGGTTAGGGCGGCCTCGTGTCACCCGTGCCGGCAGGGGGTACGGGGAGGGCCATGGCCAGCACGCCCGAGTACGCCTCCGACGGGACCACGCTCACGGAGGTCGTCCGGCACCTCGAAGCCGAGGGCTACGGCGCCCAGATGGCGCCCGTCGAGGGCGGTCGCATCAAGTGCTTCAACTGCAGGACCGACAGCCCGGCCGGCGAGGTCCACCTGGAGATCGTGCGACGCACCGAGGGGGCGTCGGACCCCGCCGACATGGTGGCGGTGGCGGCGTTGCGCTGCCCGCAATGCGGGGCGGGGGGAACCGTCGCCCTCAAGTACGGCCCGGACGCCACGCCCGAGGAGGCGGAGGTCCTGGCCCTGCTCGACGGCGCCGACCGCCGCCTGGGCGGGCCGGAGGCTGAGTAGCGCAAGTCGGCTCAGCCGGTGGCGGCCCGCCTCCGGGCCTCGGCCACCATGGCCACCACGGCCCGGCGCACCTCGCCCGGCTCCGAGCACGGGTGGGGGAAGCCGAGCCGCACGGCGCTTCGACCGGCGGGGCCGACGGCCACCATCTCGAACCCGTAGCGGTCGACCGCCGACATCGTGGCCGCCGTGGTGTCGGGGTGGTCCCCCAGCTGCCGGCAGAGCAGCGCCTGCGCCTCGGCGTGGTCGGCGTTCATGTGCTCGATGATCCCGGGCGCCGCGGAGGCGAGCGGGTCGGGCTCGGCCGATGCGTAGGCCGAGGCCTCGACCCAGCTCATCCGCCCGTAGCCGCCCACGTAGCGGACGGCCCGGACGTCGAGGCGGCAGAACACGAAGTCGCCGAAGTCGATGTAGTACGCGGCCGCCGGGTTGGCCGCCAGGTACCGGTCGCGCGCCGCCGGCCGCTCGCCGTCGTCCAGCTGGGACAGCAGGCCCAGCAGCGTCACCCGCCCGACGGCGAGCGGGTCGGTGCCTTCGGGCACCGGCTCGGCGACGAGGAGGCTGGCCCGCGGATCGCGCATGGCGTTCTGGGTGTGCTCGGCCATGAGGCTGACGAACAGCAACGGGTTGCCGCGCTCGTCGAGGCCGTAGCTGGCGACGGACCCGAACGGGTAGCCCTCGGGATCGGCGGCCAGGGTGCACAGGGCGCCCCGGGTGGCCGAGGCGACCAGCGTCCGGCAGCGCTCGGCGTGGGACGGCTCGGGTGGCGGCGGCCGCTCGGGGGCGGGAGGAGCCCCCGCCGTCCCGGCGGGAAGCTCGTGGGCACTCGGTCGTCGTCCGGGCACACCGTGGAGGCTAGAAGCTCGGCGGCGCCGGGACCCTCATGGGCACAGGTCACCGTCGAGCAGAACGTCGCCGGTGCCGTGGCGGGCGGGGGCGAGCACGTCGAGGCCGGCGAGGGCCAAGCGGTCCTCGAGTGCGGCGCGCGCCTCGGGAGCCAGCAGACGGGGGCCGGGCGGCACCTCGGGGACCGGCACCTCGAGCATCGTGGCGGCCAGGACCAGGTACGAGTCGTAGCGGACGAGCTCGGAGCGAAACGCATGGTCCTTGCCCGGCCACGGCGGCGAGTGCCGGTAGGCGCGCAACCGGAGGCGGCGCATGCGCAGCTCGGCGGCGAGGCGGGAGATCCTCATGGGGCTCCGGGCGCGTCTACGGGCTCAGGACGACCTTCACGCATCCGTCCTGCTTGTGCTTGAAGATGTCGTAGCCCTGCGGCGCCTCGGACAGCGCCATGCGGTGGGTGACGACGAACGTGGGGTCGATCTCGCCGTTCTGGATGCGCTCCAGCAACGGGCCCATATAGCGCTGCACGTGGCACTGCCCGGTCTTGATGGTGAGCGACCGGTTCATCACCGATCCGATCGGGAACTTGTCGACCACGCCGCCGAACACGCCCGTCACCGAGACGGTGCCGCCGTTGCGGCAGCTGGTGATGGCCTGGCGCAGCGCGTGCGGGCGCTCGGTCTCCGCCCGCACGGCCTGCTTCGCCTTGTCGTAGAGGTGGATCGGCGTCGAGCCGTGGTGGGCCTCCATGCCCACCGCCTCGATGCAGGCGTCCGGCCCCCGGCCCCCGGTGAGATCACGGAGGGCCTCGCGGACGTCGACCTCCTCGTAGTTGAGCGTCTCGGCACCGGCTCTCTCGCGCGCCATCTCCAACCGGTAGGGGAAGCGGTCGATGGCGACCACCCGCTCCGCCCCCAGCAGGTAGGCGCTCACCATGGCGAACAGGCCGACCGGTCCGGCGCCCCACACCGCCACCGTGTCGCCCGGCTCGATGTCGCACGCCTCGGCACCCATGTAGCCGGTGGGGAGGATGTCGGACAGGAACAGGACGTGGTCGTCGCTGAGCGAGTCGTCGTCGATCTTGATCGGGCCGACGTCGGCGAACGGCACCCGCACGTACTCCGCCTGGCCGCCGGCGAAGCCGCCCAGCATGTGGCTGTAGCCGAAGATGCCCGCCGGCGACGACCCCCACATCTTCTCGGCGACCCCGGCGTTGGGGTTCGAGTTCTCGCACAACGAGTACTGGTCGCGCTCGCAGGCGAGGCAGTTGCCGCAGGCGATGGGGAACGGGACGACCACACGGTCGCCGACCTTGAGGTTGGTGATCGCCCCGCCCACCTCGACCACTTCGCCCATGAACTCGTGGCCGAGCACGTCGCCCTTCTCCATCGTGGGCACGTAGCCGCCGAAGAGGTGGAGGTCGGACCCGCAGATGGCCGTCGACGTCACCCGGACGATGGCGTCACGCTCGTTCAGGATCCGGGGGTCGGGCACCTCGCGCACCTCGACGCGGCGGATGCCCATCCAACAGTTCGCCTTCATCTCCCTCGCCTTCCTCGTCGCTGGTCGGGCGGCCGGCGCCGCGTCTAGATCAAGTAGGGCCGGCCCTCTCGCTGGAGGAACTGCCGCCGCGTGCGCGTGCCCTCGGGCGACCCGTCGGAGCGGACCACCTCGCCGGTCTCCAACACCTGCTTGAACCGGCGGAGGTCGTCCTTGACCTGCTGGGCCGGGTCCTCGCCGAACAGCCGGGCGACCGCCGACCCCGCCGCCCCGCCGGGCGGGGCGTACTCGAGGTCCACGGTCACCTCGGTGCCCTGCTCACGGGGCGCCGGCGTGAAACGCACGATGCCGGAGCTCGGCACCCGGGCGCCCTCGAGGGACCGCCAGGCGATCAGCTCGCCGGGCACGTCGTCCACGATGGCGGCGTCCCACTCCACCTTGGTGCCCGCCGGGCCCTTGGCCACCCAGTGCGACCGGCCGTCGACATCCGCCCGTACCGACTCGAGGTGGTCCATGAAGCTCGGCAGGTTCTCGAGGCGACGCCAGTACTGGTAGACCTCGTCGCGCGGGCGGTTCACGGTGACGCGGGTACGGGCCCGCACGGCGCCGGGACGGGTGGCCGGGTCGGCCGACCGGCTCGTCCTGGCGCTGGCGACCACATCCAGCACGGCGACGCCGACCACGGCCGCAGTGGCCGCCACCACCCGCCGGCGGGCGGCGCCCCTGGCCCGCATGGCAGCGCCGAGGAGGAGCAGGTCCATGGCGTCGCCGGCCACTCGGGCGAACAGGAAGCCGCCAGGCCGGGGCCGGTCGAGGATCCCGGCCGCCCCGCCCAGCTCGCGCACGCCGACCGCCCGCATGACGGCCCGGTTGCGGCGGGTGTCGTCGATCCCGATCAGGCGGTTCACCCTCCCCGGCGCCACGAGCTGCGGGACGCCGAGCCCCACGCTGAACCAGCCGAGGCCGCGCGCCAACCGCTCAGCGGCGGGACCGCGACCGCCGTCGGTGTCGCTGGCGTTGTCGCTGGCGTTGCCGTTGTGGTTGCCGCTGCCTTCGCCGTTCCTCGCCGGGCCGGGCCCTGGCGCCGTCGTCACCGCCGGTGTTGCGTTCCCCATGGCGGTCCTTTCTGCCGCGTCCCGCGGTGCTTCCCTCCGGAGCGGGCCGACAAACTGCCGCTCGCTCGCCGGCAGTCCGACCGCCGTTCTCGGCACACTTCGGCCCGGCCTTCGCCGGCCCACCGTCCCGAGAACGACAGGTAGGGTCGGCGAGAATGGTGCCGGTCGTCACCGTCGGCCACGGAACGCTGAGCGCTGCCGAGTTCGCCGCCGTGGTGCGGGCCCGAGGGGCGTCGCTCGTCGTCGACGTCCGTCGCTTCCCCGGCAGCCGGCGCCACCCCCACTTCGGGCGCGACGAGATGGCGGCCTGGCTCCCCGACCACGGGCTGGGGTACCAGTGGATGCCGGCGCTCGGCGGGCGTCGGCGGCCGGCGCCCGACTCGCGCAACGTGGGGCTGCGGAACGACCAGTTCCGTGCCTACGCCGACCACATGGCGTCGCCGGAGTTCGAGGCAGCCGTCGACGACCTGTTGGCGCTGGCCGGCGCCCACGCCGTCGCCGTGATGTGCGCCGAAGGCGTGTGGTGGCGGTGCCACCGTCGCCTGCTCGCCGACCACCTCGTCCTCGTGCGGCAGGTGCGCGTGGAGCACCTCTTCCACGACGGGCGGCTCGTGGACCACCCGCCCACCCCCCAGGCCCGCCAGTGCGGCGGGCACGTGGTGTACGACGTGGGGACCCAGGAGCCGCTGTTCCCCGACGGGTGACGGCGGGCGCCGGGGCTACGGCTCCAGGGCGGCGCGGAAGAAGGACCGGACGTGCTCGAGCCGGCGCTCCATCGAGGCGGGGTCGAGGGGGTCGCGGTCCAGCAGGGACTCGAGCAGGGGCACGTCGCCGAAGTAGCTCAGCAGCGCGCCGTAGCCGGTGAGGAGCAGTTGCTCCGGGTCGTGGCGGCGGAAGTGGCCCGCCTCCATCTCCTTCTCGAAGAAGCCGCACGCCCGCAGGAACAGCGGCTGGAGGGCGGCGCCCAGGTCGAGGCCCAGATGGCCCCAGCCGTCGAGGGCGGCGCGGCGGACCAGCCGCACGAAGTCCGGGTTCTCGGCGAAGAAGCGGAACCCGGCGGTGAGCACGTGGTCGACCTGCGCCCACCCGTCGGTGGGGGCCTCGATGGCCTCGTGGACCCGTGTGAACCAGTCGGCGAGGGCCGCCTCGAACACCTCGCGGTAGAGCAGCTCCTTGGACGGGAAGTGGTGGAGCAGGCTCGGCCGGCGGATGCCGACCGCTTCGGCGATGTCGTTGAGGGACGTACCCTCGTACCCGTGGTGGGCGAACAGCCGGAGGCCCTGGTCGAGGATGGCCTGGCGCGTCGACGACGCGGCGGGAGCCGTCACTGCGCTCAGCGCGTCCCTACCGGCCGCAGGCCCATGTTCATCCTCAACGCGTACCTCGCCGACTCCGGGGCGGCACCGTGCCGCCGGCGACCCACCGGGACGCCCCGGTCGGCCCGTCCAGCGTAATCGGGCGCGCTCCGAAGAGGCTGATGTCGCCACCTACCGACCGGTAGGTAGGCTGCGCCGATGCGCACCCTCGTCGTGGGGACCGTCGTCGGCTTCGCCGTGGCCCAACTGGCCACCGTGGTCACCACCGTGTTCCTCCACCGCACCCTGTCCCACCGGGCCCTGTCGCTCGTCCCGGGGGCCACGTGGGCGTTCCGCGTCCTCACCTGGGTCACCACGGGGATCCGGCCGCGCCAGTGGGTGGCCGTCCACCGCAAGCACCACGCCTTCACCGATGTGGAGGGCGACCCCCACTCTCCCCTCCTCGAGGGCTTCGCCACCGTGCAGTTCGCCAACGTGGCCCTGTACCGCCGTGTGGCGCACGACCGCGACGTGGTCGCCCGCTACGCGAAGGACGTTCCCCCCGACCGCTGGGACCGCCTGGTGTTCGACCACGCCCTGGTCGGCCTGGCCCTCGGGACGGCGCTGCTCGTCGTGTGGCTGGGCCTGGGCACCGCCCTGGTGGCTGCCGCCATCCACACGGTGAGCTACCTGCTCCTCAACGCCGCCGTGAACGCCGTGGGGCACCGCTACGGCCGCCAGCCCCACCCCAACACCTCGTACAACAGCCAGTGGCTGGCGTGGATCACCGCCGGCGAGGGCCTGCACAACAACCACCATGCCGCTCCCACCTCGGCCCGGCTGGCGTTCACGGGCGGCGAGGTGGACCCGGGGTGGTGGGTGGTGCGCCTGCTCGAGCGGCGGGGATGGGCGGCCGTGCGCCACCGCCGGCCGCGCCTCAAGCAACCCACCGCCGCCTGAGGGACCGCCTTAGAACTACTTGCGTGGCCGCGAGTGCGTTTGGCCTTGTCGCAGGGCCGCGTTCGGCCTGCGGCCGCGCAAGTAGTTCTTCGGCGGGCCCTTGAGGGCTCCCCGCCGAGGATCGTCCGGGTAGGTTGAGCGCGTGGACATCGTCTCCGCCCTGTTCTGCGAGAGCCTCAACCTGCGCCAGGCGGCCGGCGGGGCCACGCGCATCGACCTGAGCGGGATCATGTTCTCCATGGCGGCCCCCGGGCCCCCGCCGGTCACCGTGGCACCCCATCTCATCGTCCTCATCCGCTGCCGGCCCGACGAGCCGGGCAACGGCGTGCTCGAAGTCGTCTTCCGCGACGAGGCCGGCGAGGAGGTGGCCCGCAACGCGTCGCCATTCACCGTGGAGCCGGGCAAGTTCACCTACCGACTCGTGCGCGGCGAGCTCACGTACCCCGCCCCCGGCACCATCGAGGCCCACTGCCGGGTTGGGCAGGGCACCCCGACGGTCGTGCCGCTGACCCTCCTGCCCCCCGCCTGACCATGCCGTTCGCCGCCGCTCTCTCCCAGCACCCGGTGCCGGCCGCCGCCGTCGGCGAGGTCGCCGGCCAGGTGCTCGACCGCCTGGGCGTGGCCCCGGACCTGGCCCTGCTCTTCGTGACGCCACCCCACGGGGGCGCGTTGGAGGACGCCGCCAACGCCGTCGCTGACATCCTCCGCCCGGGCACCCTCCTCGGGTGCGCCGCCGTCTCGGTCGTGGGCACCGGCAAGGAGGTGGAGCAGGAGCCGGCGGTCAGCTTGTGGGCGGCGCGCTTCGGCCCCGTCCTCCCCGTCCGGCTCGACGCGCTGCGCACCGGCGGCGGCTTCGCCACCACCGGGTGGCCCGACGAGGTGCCTTTCGAACCCTCGGCCCTCGTGCTGCTCGCCGACCCCTTCTCGTTCCCGGTCGAGGCGCTCTATGCCGAGCTGGGCGAGCGCTACCCCGGCCTGCGGGTCGTGGGCGGCAACGCCTCGGCCGCCGTGGGCCCCGGTGGGAACCGATTGGTCCTCGACCGGCGGGTGCACACCTCGGGCGCCGTCGGCGCCCTCCTGGGCCCCGGCGTGGAGGTGGAGACGGTGGTGTCCCAGGGGTGCCGGCCCATCGGGCGCCCCTACATCGTGACGAGAGCCGAGCGCAACGTCGTCTACGAGCTCGGCGGGGCGCCGGCGCTCGAGCGCCTGCTCGCCATGACCGCCGAGGACATGTCCGAGGAGGACATCGACCTGATCGACCAGGGCCTGCACCTCGGACAGGTCATCGACGAGCACAAGCTCGACTTCGAGCGTGGCGACTTCCTCGTGCGCAACGTGCTCGGCGCCGACGAGGCCACCGGCGCCGTCGCCGTCGGCGACGTGGTCGACGTGGGGGCCACCGTGCAGTTCCACGTGCGGGACGCGGCGACCGCCGACGAGGACCTCCAGCACCTCCTCACCGGGCGCCGCGCCGACGCCGCCCTCATGTTCACCTGCAACGGGCGCGGCATCCGCCTGTTCGGCACCGCCGACCACGACGCCGGGGTCCTGGACGACAAGCTCGGCGTCCCCGCCGCCGGCTTCTTCGCCGCCGGCGAGTTCGGGCCCGTGGGCGGGCGCAACTTCGTCCACGGCTTCACCGCCTCGATCGCCCTTCTCCGCGAGCGCTGAGGTCCGGGCTCCACCCCCTTCCGACCCGCTCACTAGGGTGGGGCCATGAGCGACAGGGACCTCGAGCAGCTCGGCATCAACGTCATCCGCGGCCTCGCCATGGACGCCCCCCAGAAGGCCAACTCCGGCCATCCCGGCACCGCCATGGCCCTGGCGCCGCTGGCCCACGTGCTGTGGACCCGGGTGATGCGCCACGACCCCTCCGAGCCCGACTGGCCCGACCGCGACCGCTTCGTGCTGTCCGTGGGCCACGCCTCGATCCTGCTCTACACGATGCTGCACCTCACCGGCTACGAGCTCACCCTCGACGACCTGAAGGCGTTCCGCCAGTGGGGCAGCAAGACCCCGGGCCACCCCGAGGTCCACCACACCAAGGGCGTCGAGGTCACCACGGGCCCGCTCGGCCAGGGGTTCGCCAACGCCGTCGGCATGGGCATCGCCGAGCGCTGGCTGCGCGCTCGCTTCGGCCCCGAGGTGTGCGACCACCACACGTTCGTGTTCTGCAGCGACGGCGACCTGCAGGAGGGCATCAGCCACGAGGCGGCCTCCCTGGCCGGCCACCTGGGGCTGGGCCGGCTGGTCTATGTCTACGACGACAACCACATCACCATCGACGGGCCGACCGAGCTGTCGTACAGCGAGGACGTGCCCAAGCGCTTCGAGGCGTACGGCTGGCACGTCGACCCCATCGGCGAGGTGGCCAACGACACCGACGCCCTGGAGGACGCGCTGCGCCGGGCCATGGCCGTCGAGGACCGGCCCTCGCTCATCGTGCTGCGCAGCCACATCGGCTGGCCCTCGCCGAAGTACACCGACACCAAGGAGGCCCACGGCAACCCGTTCGGCGAGGACGAGGTCAGGGCCACCAAGGAGGTCCTCGGCCTTCCCCCCGACGAGACGTTCTGGGTGCCCGAGGAGGTCGACGCCATGTACCGGGAGTGCATCCCCCGGGGGCAGGCCCTGCGCAAGGAGTGGCAGGCCCGGCTCGACGCCTGGCAGGGCGAGCGGCGCCAGCTGGAGGCGTGCCTCGACGGCCGCGGGCTCGACGGCTGGGAGGCCAAGCTGCCCACCTTCGAGGCGGGCACCGCCCTGGCCACCCGCAAGGCCAGCGGCAAGTGCCTGCAGGCCATTGCCGAGGTGGTGCCGGGACTGGTGGCGGGCGGTGCCGACCTCACCGACAACACCGGCACCTTCCTCAAGGACCACGGCGTGCAGTCGGCGGCCGACCCGGGGGGCCGGTTGATCTACTTCGGCATCCGCGAGCACGCCATGGGCTCCATCATGAACGGCGCCGCCCTGCACGGCGGGATCACCCCGGTGGGCGGGACCTTCTTCATCTTCAGCGACTACATGCGCCCCGCCGTGCGCCTGGCCGCCGTCAGCGAGGCCAAGGTCATCTACTCGTGGACCCACGACTCGGTGGGCCTGGGCGAGGACGGCCCCACCCACCAGCCCATCGAGCACCTGGCCGCGGTGCGGGCCATGCCGCTCCTCCAGGTCATCCGCCCCGCCGACGCCAACGAGACGGCGCACGCCTGGAGGGTGGCCATCAACAGCGACCGGCCCACGGCGCTCCTGCTCAGCCGTCAGGACATCCCCGTGCTCGAGGGGACGGCCGACCGGGCCGACGACGTGGCCCGGGGGGCGTACGTCCTTCACGAAGGTGGAGACGACCCCGACATCGTGCTCATCGGCACGGGGAGCGAGGTCCACGTGTGCCTGGCGGCGGCCGAGCAGCTGGGCGGCGACGGGGTGGTGGCGCGGGTGGTGTCGATGCCGTCGTGGGAGCTCTTCGAGACCCAGGACGACGACTACCAGGAGCGGGTCCTGCCCTCCGAGGTCCCCACGCTCGCCGTGGAGGCCGCCGTGTCGTTCGGGTGGGACCGGTGGGCCGACGACACCGTGTCCATCGAGCGCTTCGGTGCTTCGGCGCCGGGCAAGGTCGCCCTGGCCAACCTCGGGTTCACCCCCGAGAACGTGGCGGAGCGGGCCAGGGCGCTGCTGTCCGCCCTCGGAGACGAGGAGTGAGCGGGCCGGGGCCGGCGCCGCCCGGCACCCCCGGCCCGGGTCGCCTGCACCGGCTGTTCACCGAGCACCGGCAGAGCCCATGGATCGACAACCTCACCCGGGGAATGGTCGTGCGCGGCGCGTTGCAAGCCCTCCTCGACCAAGGGGTGCGCGGCGTCACCTCCAACCCCACCATCTTCGCCAAGGCGATGGGGGCCGGCAGTGACTACGACGAGCAGTTCCACGGCCTGATCACCGTGCACCCGGTGGAGGACGCGTACTGGGAGCTGGTGCTGCGCGACATCACCGACGCCGCCGACGTGCTGCGCCCCCTCCACGAGGAGAGCGGCGGCGGCGACGGGTTCGTTTCCATCGAGGTCGCCCCTGCCATCGCCGCCGACACCGAGGCGACCGTGCGGGCCGCCCGCTGGCTGAACCAGCGGGTGGGACGACCCAACCTGCTCGTGAAGATCCCCGCCACGGTGGCCGGCGTGGCCGCCGTCGAGCGCTGCGCGGCCGCCGGCGTCAGCGTCAACGTCACCCTCATCTTCGGGCTCGCCCGCTACGAGGAGGTGATCGAGGCCTGGCTGACCGGGCTCGAGCGTCGCGACGGCGACGTGTCGGGCGTGCACGGGGTCGCCTCGTTCTTCGTGAGCCGGGTGGACGCCATGGTCGACCAGCGCCTCGAGGCCGTCGGGACGCCGGAGGCCTTGGCGCGGCGCGGCACGGTCGCCGTCGCCCAGGCCAAGCTGGCCTACCAGCTGTTCCGGCAGCGCTTCGCCGGCCCCCGCTGGGAGCAGCTGCGGGCTCGCGGGGCCACGCTCCAGCGGCCGCTGTGGGCGTCGACGTCCACCAAGAACCCGGCGTACCCGGACCTGTTGTACGTGGACAGCCTCATCGGCCCCGACACCGTCAACACCATGCCCGACGCCACCCTCGCCGCCTTCGCCGACCACGGCAGGCTGGCCCGCACCGTCGACGCCGAGGTGGACGAGGCCCAGGCCACGCTCGACCGGGTGGCCGAGGTGGGCGTCGACATGGACGACGTGGCCCGCGTGCTCGAGGAGCAGGGCGTCGCCGCCTTCGCCGACTCGTACGACTCGGCCCTCGCCGCCCTCGCCGAGAAGGCGCCGCCCGGTGCCTCGCGCGGCCGTCCGACGGC